>NZ_MQVK01000004.1:0-8834 GCF_002002385.1 Vibrio sp. SALL6 | reverse complement strand
CTGTTGAAAATGCCATTGCAGATCAAGAGTTATCGGAAGACTTTGCGACCTACACGATTGATTTAAACGACGCATTTAAAGATAGCGACTCCGCGCTAAACTTCTCAGTGTCTGGCAATAGCAACGTGTTGGTTTCGATTGAAAATGGCATCGCGACCATTTCACCAACAGCAGACTGGAACGGCTCAGAAACCTTAACGTTTACTGCTACCGACCCAAGTGGTGAAAGCATTAGCCAAACGGTGGACTTTACGGTTGCACCAGTAGTCGACATCAAGGCTGACAGCACAAATGTAGTCGAAGACACACCAACCATAATTAACGTCTTAGGTAACGACACGTTTGAAGGCGCTGATAAAGTGGTGTCTTTGGACGCTGAGAATGGTCCTAAAAATGGTACCGTCATCGTAAACAACGACGGCACGGTGACCTACACACCAAATGATAACTACGTCGGTAAAGATACTTTCACCTACATCGTCACCTCTGGTGGTGTGTCTGAATCCACCACCGTCACGGTCAATGTGACACCAGTAAACGACAAGCCTGAAAGTGAAAACTTTACGCATGTCGCCGATGATCAGTTTACGCACGTTGTGTTTGATGCCGATACGAAACCTCTGGGTAGCGGTGACTCTAAGGATCATATCGCGGATGTTGAAGACGACTTAAAAGGCAATGATCTACATGTCCGGATTACTGAACTGCCAACATCAGGTACGTTGTTCTTTAAAGATAGTGACGGTGAGTTGCACGAAATTAAAGAAGTAAGCGATACGCTTTATGACAAAGACAGTCTTTACTATGAAGCTGACAATGTTGGCTTCTTATTAGGTATCAAAGATCGTCCAAATACGCCTAATGGCTCAGAATCTACATCAGATTTCAATAACTGGGGATTAAGTGAGGATGGTGGACCATCACATTCCCGTACTGAGCATTTAGCAAATGGAGCCTCTATCACTATTTCTTCTGATAGCGGTGAACTTGCGCAATACAACCGTCAGGTGTCACACATCGGCAATGGTATCGCTGACAATGACGGGCAGGGTATTGAGAAGGGTGAAACGATTACGATTGATTTGTCTAATAATCCTGTTGGCTCCGTAAACCTTGGTCTAGATGGATTAGGTGGATTGTTTGATTACGGTGATGACAACGCAGCGCTTATTACGGTTACATACTTAGATTCAAATAATGTCCAACAGACTCAAACGTTCGAGTTTTTGAAGCCTGAAGGCAACTTCATGCTATTCCAAGAAACAAGCGTTGGTTATGGGAAAGATCTAGCTCTTCCTGAAGGTTCGGTCATTACTCAGTTAGATTTTTCTACGAAAAATGAAGGTAACTGGGAGTTACGTTATGTAGAAGGTGTTCCTGCCGAAGACAGCTTTGGATATGTGGCAGTCGACTCTGAAAGTGGCGTTAGCGATCCATCTACAGTCAATATCGTTAACGAAATGCTAGATGGTAATGTTGCGGAAAATGGACCTGCTGTGCAGAGCATTACAGGTGTTACGGTTGTTGAAGGTGACGATGTCACGTTTTCTGTTTCTCTAAATAATGCAACAGATCAGACCGTTAAGTATCAAGTGGATTTCTCTGCAGAGGGGTCTAGTACGAGCTCTCAAGACATTGATTTGTCGAACGCAACTTTTACTAATGGCGTGAAGTATTTGGGCGGATACCTTATTGTTCCAGCCGGTGTGAATGGCTTTGATATTACCATTCCAAGCATTGATGATCAGTTGGTTGAATCAACAGAAAGCCTTGTGATTAAAGTCGGAGATGTATCTGGCGTTGGCTATATTGATGATAATGATGTTCCTCCAACGGTTCAAAGCAACGAAATTTCCGGATTAGAAGACGAAGCGATTGTTATCACACTAGAACATTTAGGCGTCGTTGATAGTGGGGTAAGTGTTGAGTTTGACACTTCTGCTCTAAATGGCTCACTACAAGTGAAGGGCTTTGATGGTTGGGAAGCGGTTTCTGGCAGTGTACTCGCTTCTGATATCGAAAATGGTCTTGTTCGCTATGTTCCGGCTGAACATGAATCTGGTGCAAATGTTTTCGATAAAGATGGTGTTGGGAACGGCTTGGATACTTACGAGCAGATTCATTTCACTGTTAGTGATGGCAATTCTTCTGCTTCAGGTACGTTGAGTATCGACATAGAGCCTGTCGCGGACCCAATTAAGATTGACCTTACTTTCGGTCCAGTAACGTCTGTACCTGTGACATTAGGCGGAAGCTGGTCTACAGACGAAGAACTTAAAGATCTGCTTGAGGCAAGCAATTTACCAGGGCTCGATTTTGAACATGTGGTGACACAAGCGTTTAATAATGGTCATGCTGGTAACGACTTAATGCTAAGCGGAGACACTGAATCACCACTGAGTTTTGTAGGTGATCAACAAGCAGGTGCCAACGTTGATGCTCAAGGCAGTGATATCTTTGTGACTGGAGGAGGTAATGATTCTATCTATGGCGGTATTGGTTCATTAGACGATCAAGCTGAGACTGACACAGTTGTTTACTCTGGTAAGTTGTCTGATTACGACTTCAGCTATTACCCAGCATCTGACCACTCAGAAGTCCCGTATTGGATTGTCGAAGATAGTCGATTTATTGATACAAAAGATGTTGTTTCGAGCACTCATAAAGAGTCGGGTGACCACCTTTATGAAATTGAACAACTTATCTTCCAAGATGCCATTATCAAGCTAGATAACAACACAGGAGAGTATGTTGTACTTACAGAGCAGCAAGTCTCTTTTGAGCTGAACCTTGATCTTATCGATGTGGATGGCAGTGAGTCATTCATTAACGATAGCGTCACCTTAACGGGAATCCCTTCAGGGCTAACATTAGAGGTGAATGGCAAAACGGTTACTGAAAACAGCGATGGTTCTTACACGGTTGACCTTTCAAGTGAACCAAATCAAACCAGTCATCAACTAAGCGGTACGATTACTGTACCAGCAGATTACAATGGCTCGTTAGATTTTGATGTAACAGCGACGGCAGGAAGTGTTGAAGTTAATAACAATACTCAAATGGGAGCGGACACGGCTTCTGTTTCAGTCCGTGATTATGAGTTTGTTTCTGGTACGCATGGTGATAACAACATAGTTGGGTCCGATGATAACGACGTGATCGTTGGTGATGTTCAAGGGTTACAAATTGTCGAAGGTCAGGATTACAACATTGCCTTTATGCTCGATACGTCTGGCAGTATGGGTTACGACGTTGGCCGTGCGGTAACTGAACTAAAAACAGTGCTGAATACTCTGATCGAAAGTGCGAGTGGACCTCATTCGGGCAAAGTGAACGTTTTATTAACCACTTTTTCCACTGAGAGCAAACAGGTGCTCGAGTTGGATTTGAGCTCTGACAACGCTAAGTCTCAAGTAGAATCAATATTGGACGCAATTGTGAAGCGCGGCGACGGTAACACAAACTATGAAGCAGGCTTCCAATCAGCATTGAATTGGTTTGATAGTGCTGATAGTGGCGCAACGAATTTAAGCTATTTCATTTCTGATGGCCGTCCAAACCAAGCTACTGTGAATGATGCAAATAACATAAACCAAATGGATAGCATTGTTCTTGGAGTGGAAAACAACAAACTGGTAACGTTAGCTGATGTGTTGCCAGCGGATTACAAAACTGGTGATGTTGTAACTTACGACAATAAGACGGTGATAGATAGTAACTCACTCGTTTATTCGCTTTCGACAGGTGAGTTGTTAGGGAAGATGACAAGTAATCATAGTTATTACGATTATGAAACGTATGTACTTCATCAAGCAAATAACGCATATCAGGCATTGGAAGAACTTAGTGAGGTTCGATCGATCGGTCTTGGTCATGACTTAGATGAAGATTCGTTGAAACACTTTGACTCTGATGGTGTTGTAAGAACTAACATCGATGTTAATCAACTTGCAGAAGTGATTCTTGGCAAAGAAGTGTCATTAATGCAAGGCAAGGATGAGATTAGTAGCCTTGATGGAAACGACATCATTTTTGGTGATGCGATTCGTTTTGATATCAATGGAGAGCAAGGTGTTTCTGCGCTACAAAACTATGTAGCTTCTCAACTGGGGAAAGATGTTGCTCTGGTAACGAAGGAGGAAGTTCATCACTACATTACTGAAAACCAAGCTGAGTTTGAGCAATCTCGTTATTATGACCAAGCGGACACCATTTATGGTGGTGCAGGAAATGACATCTTGTTTGGGCAAGGTGGAAACGACAAGCTGTTCGGTGGCGCAGATAATGACATTTTGATTGGTGGTTTAGGCAGCGACATTCTGACTGGCGGTGATGGTGAGGACATCTTCAAATGGATCGATGTGGCCAACGAACGCGACACTGTAACAGATTTTTCTAGCAGTGAAGACTCTCTAGACTTCTCCGATCTGTTTGATGATTTATCGAAAGATGAAGTAGGCGATCTGTTAAGTGATTTACAATCAGGTAGTCATACAGGAGACGCTGGCGGCTATCATGTTGAAGTAAGTCAAGATGGCAGCGCAGATACGAATTTGAGTATTACTAAAGGTAGCTCAACATTAGATATCCACTTCAATAGCGCAAGCGTGGATGATATCACACAGCATTTGATTGCAAGTCTCGATTCTCAATACAAAGACATGTAGTGACAAATCAGCCTCTAATAAAAAGGTCTAGCAATTGCTAGACCTTTTTTGATGTTCTTGAATAGTTAGCTTTTTGGAAGTGTGGTGAAAATGGTCCATTCTTTTTTCACTTCACCTTTATGTCCTACTACAGTTGCGGTCACACGTCGGTTCAAAGCATGGCTTACTTCGTCTGTTCCGGTTGTTGCTAAAACCGTATCGCCGTAGCCAACAATAGTAACTCGATCAGGAGTAATACCGTTTTGAAGCAGCGCCTTTCTTACGTTCTCTGCTCGGCGTTTGGAGAGATCTAAATTGTGCTCAGACCCACCTGTGCGGCTCGCGTAACCTTGCAACTCAATGGATGTGCTTGGGTATTCTTTCAAGAAATCTGAGAGTTCTCGAATCTGCTTCGCGAAAACCGGGTTGATTTCGTCTGAATCATTCGCAAATAACACTCGAATTTGCATTTGTTGTGATGAGTTTGCGTAAGATCCGCAGCCATCATTATCAATTTCTGCACCTAATGGTGTGCCTGGACATAAATCGCGCTGGTTAATGACACCGTCGCTGTCGTCATCTTGGTGGTCGGCCCATTGATCTGCAATAGGAGTGTCGATGTAATCGTATTCGTCGCCTCGATCACTCGAAGAGCTACATGCAGCAACAACTAATGACAGTGCAATAATAGTTATGTTTTTCATAATTAATACTCCACTTTTTCTAGCCATTCTTTCGGCATTTCGACTCTTAACGCACTCAACAATTGGCCAGTTGCGTTCATCACACGATATTTGGCATATTGCTCTGCATATTTTGAATCAAGGTAATCTTTACGCGCTTCAAACAACTCGTTTTCAGTGTTCAGAACGTCTAGTAAGGTTCGTTTACCGATTCGATATTGCTTTTCATACGCGATGACCGTCTCAGCTGCCGAATCAACGTGGTCTGCTAAAAATTCTTTTTGTTGCAGCGTTAAGTCCAGAGCACTCCAAGATAAGCGAAGCCCTTCCTCAACATTACGGTACGCGCCTTCACGTAAGTCTTTCGCTTTGTTGAGTTGGTATGCGAAGTTTTCTGAATTTGCCGCATCGCTACCGCCGTTGAACAAGTTATAGCGTAAACGCAACATGGCGAGAGTTTCATCGCTTCGACCTTTTAAGCCATCCGCATCGTCTTTCCAAGTTTGAGAAGCTTCAATCGAGATCGTCGGGTAGTTAACGCCTTTCGATTGTTTGTATTGGAACTTGGCAGAATCCACATCCGCTAATGCGATTTGAATCACTGGGTGTAATTCAAATGCCAAGCCAACCGCTTCATCGACGGTGTAGGGGATAAAGTTCTGATCAGCTCTTGGAAAAATTAACCCTTGTGGCGTTTGCCCCACCAAGCGGGTAAACATTGTGTGGGAGTCGTAAAGGTTGTTTTGTGCAGCTGCCAGATTACCATGCGCTTTCGCTAAACGCGCTTCAACCTGTGTTAAGTCCGCAGTCGAGCCGATGCCGGAAGTGACGCGTTTTTTGATGTCCGTATAGATGTCTTTGTGAACGGCAAGATTGTTCTCAGACAGCTTTAAGACTTCATAAGCCTTCACCGCATCTAAATAGACTTTAGTGACTTCTAATGCCTTGTCTGAAGCATCAGCTAACAGTTGGAATCGCACCGATTCTGCATCCGCAGCGGTACGGTCAATATCGTTTAATGTCGCGCTGCCATCCCAAATTAATTGGGTTAGGGTGATAGACGCTTCTTTTCTCGTATAGTCAGTGTTGCCTCGTCCGACTTCATCAGATGGGTCGAGGCCTTCGTAACCAATGCCCGCATCAAGATCGAGAGAAGGCAAATAGGCGCCTGTTGACGCCTCATTGATGTACCTTCGGCTCTCAAATTCATTAAATGCGCTTTTGATATCTGGGTTATTTTTTAACGTTAATGCCACGGCTTGCTCTAAAGTTTGACCGAAAACGGGTATAGACACTATTAAGCTACAGCAGCAAGCAATACTTAGTCGGTTCCATTTCACGGTGTTTCTCCTAAAAAATCGTGTTGCTTTTTGCTGTTTCATCTCACATTTGAGATAAAACATCACAAATAACAGTGTTTGAGTAAGTAAATTATCAACCTACTGTTAAACCTAGGCTTTTGTTTCGAATATCCAGAAGTTCGCCTGATTAAACCTTAGCACATGTGCAAAATGTTGCTTGGCAACCGTTTGTGTTTAAGCAAGAGAAAAGCTTGATTTCTTAATATCATAGCGTTCCACGACCTGTGCAATTCCCTGCTGCACCTGTAACCCCGCCCCTTGAGTTAATCAGCACATCGCCCCTTGCACATACAACGAAAATATGAAGATTTTGACTAAACTATAGACGTAAATATTGGGGTGACAAACTTTTGACTTAGTTCAAAGTGGGGCGAGGTAGATATGGAACGAGTAACTTTTGGCTCATTGATGAGTAATATTGTAGTTATCGGTCTCGATGGGGAAATTAGAACCCTCGAACAAGGACAGTTGCCTAAACCAGGGGAACTAATCATTAACGAAGTTTCAGACACTTCAGAACTGGTCATTGAGCAAGTGACACCGCAAGGCAGTTCCATCAATGTAACTGGTGATATTACTGCGTTGATAGAAGCTATTGCAGCGGGGCAAGACCCGACCCAACTAGGTCAAGAGTTTGAAACCGCAGCGGGCGAAGCAAATGGGTCTAGTCCTCAGACAACAGGGAGTGTTGCACGAACAGGGACAGAATTGCTCGCTAGTACCAACTTTGAGACAGTTGGCACTGAAGGCGCGGGATTTTCAACCACTCAGATTCTAACGTTATTGGACATTATCCCACCAACTCAGGCACCAGCTCCGACAGGAATTCCGATTCCAGTAACAATTACGGTGCAAGATATTTCTAGCCCTACAGTAGATGAAGGGCAACAAGTCTCTTTCGACGTTACCCTTAATCAACCAGCGGAAGAAGAAACGACCATCGAGTTTACCCTTAATGATGGTTCTGCTGTGGGAGGGGCGGCGAGTGATGTCGGTGCAGATTATGTAAATACAACGGTTTTAATTACATTATCCGACGGAACCACCCAAGAAATTCAGGTGAATGATGATGGTTCGTTCACTGTTTCTCTTCCGATCGGAGAAGAGTCTTTTACGGTTAGCTTGGATACCATTGATGATAACTTAGCGGAAGGTTCGGAAACATTCAGTTTGTCCGGTTCAACGCCAGATCAGCCTACTCCAGTTACGGGTGTTGCAACGATTACAGATGAGGCAGAACAAGGGCCAGAAGATACGGTTACCGTGACCATGATCGGCCCGAATAGTGTTTCGGAAGGTGAAACTACTTCCGAATACACCGTGACACTGAGCGATCCGGCTCCAGTCGGTAGCATCGTGACTTTAGCTTATAGCTACACCACTGCATCCGGTGATGACATCACCGAAACCACCCAAGCGATTATTGGGGCGGATGGCGTAACCGCTACGTTTACCATCGATACCGTGGATGACGTTTACGCCGAAGGCGATGAAGTGTTCCGCGTCAGCGTATCGGGTATTGTAGATGGTGATAGCAATCCGATTTTTGAGGCATTAGATGTATCAAATGCCTTTGTTGATACCACCATCAGTGATGAGACGGATCCTGGCCCGGAAGATACGGTCACCGTCACCATGACCGGTCCAACGAATGTCGTGGAAGGTGACACCACCACAGAGTACACCGTGACACTGAGCGATCCAGCGCCCGTCGGCAGTATCGTCACGCTCGCTTACAGCTACACCACTGCGTCAGGTGATGACATCACCGAAACCACTCAAGCCATTATTGGTGCCGACGGCATAACTGCCACGTTTACCATCGATACGGTGGACGACGTTTATGCAGAAGGCGATGAAGTGTTCCGTGTCAGTGTATCGGGTATTGTGGATAGCGACAGCAACCCAATCTTCGAAGCACTGAATTTAGACAATGCGTTCGTCGACACCACCATCAGCGATGAAACTGACCCTGGTCCAGAAGATACCGTTACGGTAACCATGACTGGTCCAGCGAATGTCGTGGAAGGTGATACCACCACGGACTACACCGTGACGCTGAGCGATCCGGCGCCAGTCGGTAGTATCGTGACCTTAGCTTACAGCTATACTACTGCATCCGGCGATGACATCACCGAAACCAC
>NZ_MQVK01000039.1:0-27299 GCF_002002385.1 Vibrio sp. SALL6 | reverse complement strand
TGTAGTGCGATACCGTTCATAATAGCAGTCATACCAAATTCACGTACACCGTAGTGGATGTAGTTACCAGAGAAGTCGTTCGCTTCTAGAGACTTAGAACCAGACCACATGGTTAGGTTAGAAGGCGCTAGGTCAGCAGAGCCGCCCATGAATTCTGGTAGCATTTGACCGAAAGCTTCTAGAGCATTTTGGGATGCTTTACGTGACGCAATGTTTGCCGGGTTTGCTTGAAGATCAGCAATGATTTGGTTTGCTTTCTCTTCCCACTCTGCAGGAAGTTCGCCGTTTAGACGACGCTTAAGCTCTGATGCTTCTGTTGGGTAAGCCGCTGCGTATGCTTCGAACTTCGCGTTCCACGCCGCTTCTTTTTCAGCGCCAGCTGCTTTTGCATCCCACTCTGCGTATACATCAGCAGGGATTTCAAATGCAGGGTGTTCCCAACCTAGGAATTCACGCGCTGCTGCGATTTCTTCAGCGCCTAGTGGTGCGCCGTGACAGTCGTGAGAACCCGATTTGTTTGGAGAACCAAAACCGATGATAGTCTTCGTACAAATTAGCGTAGGACGAGGGTCTGCTTTTGCAGCTTCAATCGCTGCGTTGATTGCTTCAGAATCATGGCCATCTACTGCGGGGATTACGTGCCAACCGTAAGCTTCGAAACGCTTAGGTGTATCGTCAGAGAACCAACCTTCAACGTGACCATCGATAGAGATGCCGTTGTCATCCCAAAATGCGATCAGTTTACCTAGGCCTAGAGTACCAGCAAGAGAACATGCCTCATGCGAGATACCTTCCATCAGACAGCCATCACCCATGAACACATAAGTGAAGTGGTCAATGATGTCGTGGCCTTCTTTGTTGAATTGTGCTGCTAGCGCTTTTTCTGCTAGAGCCATACCAACAGCGTTCGTGATACCTTGACCTAGAGGGCCTGTTGTCGTTTCGATGCCTGGTGCGTAGCCGTACTCTGGGTGACCTGGAGTCTTAGAGTGAAGCTGACGGAAGTTTTTCAGATCATCAATAGATAGCTCGTAACCGCTCAAGTGCAGTAGAGAGTAGATCAGCATAGAACCGTGGCCGTTTGAAAGTACAAAACGGTCGCGATCTGCCCACTCTGGGTTAGCTGGGTTGTGGTTTAGGTGAGAGCGCCAAAGAACTTCAGCGATATCAGCCATACCCATAGGTGCGCCTGGGTGGCCAGAGTTAGCTTGTTGAACACCATCCATGCTTAGAGCACGAATTGCATTGGCAAGATGTTTACGAGACGACATGTCTGCTCCTGAGTACATTAAGCGAAACGAAAAAAGAGGTCACAATTCTCTCAAAGCCAAGTTGGGTGTGCAAACGTTTTCCAACCCAAAACCTCACAAATATTGCACCTTTCAGTTCAAATACATCGAAGTTCTAAAAATTATCAATAATTCAAGCAAACGTTTGGTTATAACAAAAACCAAAAAAGAGCTTGTAATTCGAGCAATCAAAATTAGAATAGACGTCTAGATGTAGATACACCTACAAATATTAGTATTAATTTGCGCTGGGGAGTTTATCATTCCTCAGTTTTAAACCAGATATAGTGGAGCTAACATGGCTAAGCACCTGTTTACTTCTGAGTCAGTATCAGAAGGTCATCCAGATAAAATTGCAGACCAGATTTCTGATGCGGTTCTTGACGCGATTCTAGAGCAAGATCCAAAGGCTCGTGTTGCATGTGAGACTTACGTTAAAACCGGTATGGTAATGGTGGGTGGTGAAATCACGACTTCAGCATGGGTTGACATCGAAGAGTTAACTCGTGAAACCGTTCGTGAAATCGGCTACGTACACTCAGATATGGGCTTTGACGCGAACTCTTGTGCAGTTCTAAACACAATCGGTAAACAGTCTCCAGATATCAACCAAGGTGTTGATAAAGCTGACCCTAAAGAGCAAGGTGCAGGCGACCAAGGCATCATGTTTGGTTACGCATGTAACGAAACTGAAGTACTCATGCCAGCGCCAATCACTTACTCTCACCGTCTTGTTGAAAAGCAAGCAGAAGTTCGTAAAAACGGCACACTACCTTGGTTGCGTCCAGACGCAAAATCTCAGGTAACGTTCCAGTACGACCAAGGTAAGATTGTCGGTATCGATGCTGTTGTTCTTTCAACTCAGCACTGTGATTCAATCTCTACGCCTGACCTACGTGAAGCTGTAATGGAAGAAATCATCAAACCTGTTCTTCCTGCAGAGTGGATCAGCAAAGACACTAACTTCTTCATCAACCCAACCGGTCGTTTCGTTATCGGTGGCCCAATGGGTGACTGTGGTCTAACTGGTCGTAAAATCATCGTAGATACTTACGGCGGTGCAGCTCGTCACGGTGGCGGCGCATTCTCTGGTAAAGATCCATCGAAAGTAGACCGCTCTGCAGCTTACGCAGCACGTTACGTAGCGAAAAACATCGTAGCGGCTGGTATGGCTGACCGTTGTGAAATCCAACTTTCTTACGCAATCGGTGTTGCTGATCCAACGTCTATCATGGTTGAAACGTTTGGTACCGAGAAAGTATCTCACGACATCATCATTGAAGCGGTTCGTCAATTCTTCGACCTACGTCCATACGGTCTACAAGAAATGCTTAACCTTCTTCAACCAATCTACAAGAAGACAGCAGCATACGGTCACTTCGGTCGCGAAGAGTTCCCATGGGAAGCGACTGATAAAGCTGAGCTTCTACGCGATTTCGCTGGCATCAAGTAATCGAGCCACGCAAGAATCAACAAAGCCCTCGCCTTATGGCGGGGGCTTTTTGTATCGAACATTCCTCCCTCTCCTTACCGAACAAAAATTCAGCAATTATTTGTAAATTCCCCTATCACCGCCAATAGTTAACATAATGTTAAATGCACTTTTCGATGCATATAACACCGAGTAATAAGATGTAGGTTCACGTGGTGAAGTCCGTGATTAAAACACGTAAACCAAACATCCTTTTGTATGACTCGATACCAAGTCACTGTACTCCTTAAGATAACCATTGAGATGATCGAGTACTGACGACCTTGGTAAGCGTTGACACCGTGGGAATTAATCAAGGAGGAGTTATGCCTCGTACCGTGAATCCATCTGACTTCCAAAGCAAACGAAAGGAAGTGCCAGATAATGAATACGCCAGAACCATTCCGTGTAACACCGTCAATCTGAGTGCACCGTTTCATTGGTTAGCTCTGGGGTTACATGATTTCGTACGTATGCCTCTCATCAGTGCTTTTTACGGCATCTGTTTTATGGCAGCAGCGATTGGTATTGTGCTTCTGGTGCAATGGCAAGGCACACACTTAGTGGTGATGCCAAGCCTCATCGTCTATATGCTCATAGGTCCGTTTTTAGCACTGGGTCTTTATGATGCAAGTTGGGAGAGAGAACGTGGGCATAAAGCGCGCCTGCTCCATTCCATGAAAGCGATTGGTCGTAACTCCAGCTCACAATGGGCGTTCGCAGTATTGCTCGCCGTCTGTATGATTTTCTGGATGCGTATCGCTGCGCTGCTCCACGCGTTGTACCCATCCGTACAAGGCGCACCACTGACTGAGTTTTTGCCTTTTCTGGTCATAGGTTCATTGGTTGGATTCGTGTTGGCGTGTATCGTATTTAGTATCTCTGCATTTTCGATTCCATTAATGATGGAGCGCCGTGTCGACATGATGACAGCGGTGTTTACTAGCTTTAACGCAGTGAAATCCAATATTCCAGCCATGATGGTTTGGGCTGCGATTATTTGTGGCGGTATCTTGATTGGCTTTGCTACCTACGGAATCGGTATGTTGTTTACCATGCCAATTCTCGGCTACGGTACATGGCACGCCTACCATGCAACCATCAAGAAAAAACACACGCCTTAACGGACAAATGCTATGATTCAGCCCTCGCCAACGCGGGGGCTTTTTATTGAATACACCGGAGTATGGATGGACATTGAACTGAGTTATAAAGCCAAGCAAGTCATGGTTGATTGTATCTCTTTGGCACAGCAGGCATTTAAGCGCTCATTCCCTATCCCAAGCATCACATTCAACGTTCGCGGCAAAGCAGCGGGAAAAGCCTACCTTCAATTAAATCAGATTCGTCTCAACCCTATTTTATTTAGAGAAAATCCACAGGCGTTTTTGGAAGAAGTAATTCCTCATGAAGTCGCCCACTTAATCACCTACCAAGTGTACGGCAGAGTTCGACCACACGGAAAAGAGTGGCGGGGCGTCATGGAATCCGTATTTGGTATTCCTGCCAACACCACACACCGCTTTGAAGTTACCTCAGTCCAGGGCAAGACGTTTGAATATCGTTGCGGCTGCATGACCTACCCGCTCTCGATTCGCCGACACAATAAAGTACTGCGCAAAGAGGCAACCTACTCCTGTCAAAAATGCCACCAGCCTTTGAATTTTACAGGTGTTCAACTTTCTTAATTTCTCCGGTGAGAAACAGCGGCGATCACTTGTTTATTTTTATTATTAACAGACTCATTACGAAAGCCAATCTCTGAGTGGTAGAATGATTAAAGTCATACTTTTTAAAGACTTTAATCATGAAATACTTGTTTACTCTGTTTCTCTTTGTTCTTTCTACTTCCGCTTTTTCTGCCCCTCCTAGCTCATTTTCTGCCGCCAAACGTGAAGCGGTGAAAATCTATCAAGACCACCCAAGCAGTTTTTACTGCGGTTGTGATATCCAGTGGCAAGGCAAAAAAGGCGTTCCTGACTTAGCCTCTTGCGGTTACCAAGTTCGCAAACAAGAAAAACGCGCAGCTCGCATTGAATGGGAACATGTGGTTCCTGCCTGGCAATTCGGCCACCAGCTCCAGTGTTGGCAAAGCGGTGGGCGTAAAAACTGTTCGCGCAACGACACGGCTTTTAAACTCATGGAAGCGGATTTACACAACCTGACCCCAGCGGTTGGTGAGGTGAACGGTGACCGTTCTAACTTCAACTTCAGCCAATGGAACGGCATGGATGGTGTCAGCTATGGCCGCTGCGACATGCAAGTGAACTTCAAGCAACGCAAAGTAATGCCACCCGACAGAGCTCGCGGCTCGATTGCACGTACTTACCTGTACATGAGCAAGGAGTACGGATTCAAACTCTCCAAGCAGCAAACTCAGCTAATGAGTGCTTGGAACAAAACCTATCCGGTAGACAAATGGGAATGTGAGCGTGACAAGCGCATCGCCAAAGTACAAGGTAACCACAACCCGTTTGTTCAAGAGGCTTGCCGCGCACTGTAAAAACACAAGCGCACCCGAGCTTTGTTTGAGGCGTTTCCTTCATTCGAAACGCCTCTTGCCCCTTGTTTTTTCGGTGGAAAGCATCCATGTTAGGAACTAAGTTTATTCTCTTGCTGGAAATCTCATGCGTATCCCTCGAATTTATCATCCAGAAACCATTCATCAACTTGGCACCATCGCTTTAAGCGAAGACGCTGCAGGCCATATCGGCCGAGTACTTCGCATGAAAGAAGGCCAAGAAGTTCTATTATTTGACGGCAGTGGCGCAGAGTTCCCAGCAGTGATCAGTGAAGTCAGTAAAAAGAACGTTCTCGTTGACGTGACTGAGCGCGTCGAAAGCAACATTGAATCCCCTCTCGACTTACATCTTGGCCAAGTCATTTCACGTGGCGATAAGATGGAGTTCACCATTCAGAAATCAGTAGAGCTTGGCGTTAATACCATCACACCACTTATTTCTGAACGTTGTGGCGTAAAGCTGGATCAAAAACGTTTTGAGAAAAAGCTCGCGCAGTGGCAGAAGATTGCGATCAGTGCGTGTGAACAATGTGGTCGCAACGTAGTACCAGAAATTCGCCCAATCATGAGCTTGGAACAATGGTGCCAAGAAGAGTACGATGGTCTAAAGCTCAACCTTCACCCTCGTGCAAAATACTCAATCAACACCCTGCCGACACCTGTAGAGAAAGTGCGTCTTCTGATCGGCCCTGAAGGCGGTTTGTCTTCAGAAGAGATCGACATGACTCGCGAATACCAATTTGAAGAGACGCTACTCGGCCCGCGCGTTCTACGCACCGAAACTGCGGCTCTGACAGCAATTACAGCCTTACAAGTTCGTTTCGGCGATCTTGGTTAAAACGGAGAAAAATAATGATCAAACTCGGTATTGTAATGGACCCAATCTCGTCCATTAACATCAAGAAAGACTCTAGCTTTGCCATGATGCTTGAAGCGCAACGCCGCGGCTATGAAATCCACTACATGGAAATGAACGATCTTCACCTAGACCAAGGCAAAGCGATTGCCGACACTAAAGTGCTTGAGCTGAAAGAAGATCCAAACGGCTGGTACGAGTTCAAATCTGAACAGACGATCGAACTGTCTGAGCTCGACGCGGTACTCATGCGCAAAGATCCTCCATTTGATACCGAGTACATCTACGCGACTTACATTCTTGAGCGTGCTGAAGAACAAGGCGCATTGATCGTTAACAAACCTCAAAGCCTACGCGACTGCAACGAAAAACTGTTTACCGCTTGGTTCCCAGAACTTACGCCAACCACAATCGTGACACGCAAAGCAGAAAAAATTAAAGCCTTCCGTGAAGAACATGGCGATGTGATCCTAAAACCTCTTGATGGTATGGGCGGCGCTTCAATTTTCCGCGTAAAAGAAAACGATCCAAACGTGTCGGTGATCATCGAGACGCTGACTAACCATGGTCAAAACTACGCGATGGCGCAAACCTTCGTGCCAGACATCAGCAATGGTGATAAGCGTATTCTTGTTGTTGACGGTGAACCGATGCCTTACTGTCTTGCGCGCATTCCTGCTAAAGGCGAAACGCGCGGCAACCTAGCCGCTGGTGGTACTGGTGAAGCTCGTCCGCTAAGCGAAACAGATATGAAGATTGCTCAAGCTGTTGCTCCGACTCTAAAAGAAAAAGGGCTTATCTTTGTTGGTCTTGATGTGATTGGCGACAAGCTAACTGAAATCAACGTGACTAGCCCAACTTGTATTCGTGAAATCGAAGCGGCATTCGACATTTCTATCACTGGCAAACTGATGGATGCCATTGAACGTCGTGTGAAAGGCGAATAACTGAATTTATAGTACAGTTATAGTAGAGAACCAGACATTATCTTAAGCAAACTCATGCACATAGTCGCGAGTTTGCTTAAGTGCATTTACGAGTCTTAAAGGTCGGTATGAGAATGAACCTCACAAACCATTTTTTAGTAGCCATGCCTGGAATGAAAGATCCGTATTTCCAGAATAGCGTTATCTACGTTTGTGAACATAACGAAGAAGGCGCTATGGGCCTGATGATCAACGCGCCTGTTGATATCACCGTAGGCAACATGCTCAAGCAAGTTGACGTGCAGCCTGTTCACCCGCGCCTGTTTGAAGCCAGCTTAGATAGACCCGTCTACAATGGCGGTCCAATCTCAGAAGACCGTGGTTTTATTCTACATAAACCGAAAGATTACTATGAATCCAGCATTCAAATGACCGATGACCTTGCTGTCACCACTTCGCGAGATATTCTTTCCGTATTGGGGACAGAGGCAGAGCCAAGTGACTATTTGGTTGCTCTTGGTTATTCCGGTTGGAGTGCCGGTCAGTTAGAAAATGAACTGGTTGAAAACTCTTGGCTAACCATCGAAGCCACACCAGAAATCATCTTCGATACGCCCATTACAGAGCGCTGGAAAAAAGCGGTAGAAAAGCTAGGTATCGACCCAAGCCAATTGTCGGCAGACGCAGGTCATGCGTAACGCAACTGCCTTCCTTAACTTCCACTTCATTAAGATTTGAGACACTGTATGTCACGCACAATAATGGCCTTCGACTTCGGTACTAAAAGTATTGGTAGCGCGATTGGTCAAGAAATCACTGGCACCGCTTCACCACTGAAAGCGTTTAAAGCCAATGATGGCATTCCAAATTGGGATGACATCGAAAAGCAAATTAAAGAATGGCAACCAGACTTATTGGTCGTAGGCCTGCCAACGGATTTACATGGTAAAGATTTAGAAACCATCACCCCGCGTGCGAAAAAATTTGCGAAGCGTCTGCAAGGTCGTTATGGCTTGCCTGTTGAATTGCATGATGAGCGCTTATCAACTTCAGAAGCGCGCGCAGAATTGTTCAGTATGGGTGGCTACAAAGCCTTATCGAAAGGCAATATCGACTGCCAATCTGCCGTGGTCATTCTGGAAAGTTGGTTTGAAGCGCTTTGGGGCGAATAAACCTTGCAAGCACAATGAAAAAGGTTGGCAGAAGCCAACCTTTTTTGTGTCTTTAATACGCTTAATCCATATCGATTTTGACGTTGGCAAGACTGCCTGTAGAGAACGGCTCACCACGCTGTGTTTTCAGCATTAAACGAAGATCGTTTGCTGAATCCGCACTGTGCAGTGCATCCTCTTCGCTGATCTTACCTTGCATCACCAACTTGTAGAGCGATTGGTCAAACGTCAGCATGCCAAACTCATTGGATCGTGCCATGGTTGATTTCAATTCGTGTAAATCACCACGACGGATCAAATCCGACACTCGTGGACTGTTTAGCAAGATCTCAAACACACCATGACGTCCTTGACCATTCTTATCACGGATCAGCTGTTGACCAATCACGCCTTTTAGGTTCATCGACAAATCAAACAAAAATTGCTCTTTTTGATCTTTAGGCACCAAATGGAGAATACGCTCTAACGCTTGGTTGGCGTTGTTGGCGTGCAACGTTGCCATACACAAGTGACCCGTTTCGGCGAAGGTCATCGCGTATTCCATCGTTTCTCGGCTACGGATCTCGCCAATCAAAATCATATCTGGCGCTTGGCGCAGCGAGTTTTTCAATGCGACTTCATAGCTCTCGGTATCCAAACCCACCTCACGCTGAGTTACGATACAACGCTTATGCTCATGCACAAATTCGATCGGATCTTCGACCGTCAAGATGTGACCGGTTTTGTTGCTGTTTCGATAGCCCGTCATCGCCGCCATCGTGGTCGATTTACCCGAGCCAGTCGCGCCGACCACCAGCACCAAACCACGCTTGGCAATCGCTAAGTCTTGCAGCACTAAAGGCAGTTTTAACTGCTCAAAAGTAGGAATGATGGTTTCGATACGGCGAATAACTGCACCCGGCAGTTCTCGCTGAAAAAAAGCACTAACACGGAAGCGACCACAATCTCTGACGATAGCAAAGTTTGATTCGCGGCTTTTGCGAAACTCCTGACGCCGATCCGGATCCATTGCGCTATCAAGCAACTTTGCAACATCATGTTCGGTGAGTTTCTCCCCTTGCGGACGCAATTCGCCATCCACACGAAATAGAATTGGCGCACCAACCGTGATGTAAAGATCCGACGCTTTTAGCGTCAACATACCTTCAAGAAATTTATTCAGATCCATCTTCCGTATTCACCATTATCTGTATGAGCGTTACGAGAATTGCTGCACTTCAAGCCCAATCTTGCTGTCGACTTCTTCGCGCGAAACCATACCTTGCGCCATCAACTGACGGGCATTTTGTTCCATGGTTTGCATTCCATGCGCGGCACCCGTTTGAATGATTGAGTACATCTGCGCGACTTTGTCTTCGCGAATCAAGTTACGAATAGCGGGCGTTGCCATCATGATTTCGTGACAAGCGATACGACCACCGCCATTACGTTTCAACAATTTTTGCGCGATAACCGAACGAAGGGATTCAGACAACATGGAACGCACCATGTCTTTGTCACTACCTGGGAACACATCGATGATACGGTCGATGGTTTTTGCTGCTGAACTGGTGTGCAACGTACCGAAAACTAGGTGACCCGTTTCCGCCGCCGTTAACGCTAGGCTGATGGTTTCTTTGTCACGCATCTCACCGACAAGGATCACATCTGGGTCTTCACGCAATGCGCTGCGTAGCGCGTTTTGGAAGCTATGGGTATCACGGTGAACCTCACGTTGGTTGATCAAACACTTATTGTTGTTGTGAACAAATTCAATCGGATCTTCAATTGTGAGGATATGCTTGTTGTGATTACGGTTAATGTAGTCAACAATGGCTGCTAAGGTTGTCGATTTACCAGAACCCGTTGGGCCAGTAACCAAAACCAAACCTTTTTCAGCATTCGCGATTTTTTTGAAGATCTCTGGCGCTTCTAGCTCTTCCAGAGTTGGGATGCTACTTGGGATGGTACGGAACACTGCCGCACAACCGCGAGATTGGTTGAAAGCGTTGACACGAAAACGGCCAACGTTATGCAATTCAAAAGAGAAATCGACTTCGAGTTTTTCTTCGAACTCACTGCGCTGGGCATCGTTCATGATTTCAAAAACCAAACGATGCACTTCTTGGTGTGTAAACGCTGGAATGCCCAGTTTTCTCACATCACCATCAATACGAACCATTGGTGGTACACCTGCAGAAAGATGTAGATCCGAAGCATTATGTTTTACACTAAAATCCAGTAACTCAGTGATATCCATTTAAAATCCTTAAGTCTAAAGTACAGCTATGAGTAGTATTCAACAAAATATTGAACATATCACCTCTCAAATTCGACGCGACGAACAAAAATGTGGTCGATCTCCAGAGTCAGTGCAACTTCTAGCGGTAAGCAAAACTAAACCTGTCGAGGCAATTCTCGAAGCCTACCAAGCGGGACAAACCGCGTTTGGTGAAAACTACGTCCAAGAAGGCGTCAGTAAAGTTCAGCACTTTGCCGAGCATTATCCAGATAATCGAATCGAATGGCACTTCATTGGCCCGATTCAATCGAATAAATCGCGACTTGTTGCTGAACATTTCGATTGGGTTCACACCATTGATCGCGCTAAGATCGCACAGCGACTCAATGAGCAACGTCCGCAAGAACTCAAACCACTGCAAGTGCTGATTCAAGTCAACACCAGTGGTGAAGATTCCAAATCTGGCGTTAGTGACGCAGAAATATTCGAACTGGCTGAGTTGATTTCTCGCCTTCCCAACCTCACTTTAAGAGGATTGATGTCGATTCCTGCGAACGTGTCAGACTACGACGCCCAGCTTCGTGAGTTCGAGAAGCTAGCGACACTGAAGCAAACCCTTGAACAGCAATACCCAGAAATCGATACCTTATCGATGGGCATGAGTGGCGACATGACCGCTGCGATTGAAGCAGGCAGCACCATAGTTCGTATCGGAACGGCTATCTTTGGCGCGCGAGACTACAGCACGAAAAGTGAATAGTCATTTAAGAGCGAAAATGCTTAATTGATACCGCGATGAAACAGCGGTTAACGCAAAGCGGCGCCATTATACACCTGAGCGCACAATAAATCGTAAATATCATGATGGAAATCAGACAAATGGAACATAAAAAGATCGCCTTTATCGGTGCGGGAAACATGGTCAGAGCCATTGTTTCTGGCCTCGTGGCTAACGGCTACCCTGCACAAAACATTGTTGCAACCGCCCCATCAGAGGCGCGTCGTCTGCCGCTTGAGCAAGATTTTGGTATCCGCACCACCAGCGACAACATGCTGGCAGCGTCCGAGGCCGATGTGGTGGTTCTGTCTGTGAAACCACAAATGATGGCGGATGTTTGTAAACCTCTGCAATCTATCGACTTTAGCAACAAGCTCGTGATTTCTATTGCGGCAGGCATCAATTGTTCACGTTTGGATGAGATGCTAGCGACAAAATTGAATTTGGTTCGCGTAATGCCAAACACTCCATCTCAGTTGGGTTTGGGCATGAGTGGCTTATTCGCTCCAGAACATGTCAAAGAACAAGACAGAGCCTTTGCCGCAGAACTGATGCAAGCGGTTGGTAAAGTTTGCTGGGTGGAACAAGAATCTGGCATCAACAATGTGATTGCAGCAGCAGGCAGCGCTCCGGCATACTTCTTCCTGTTTATGGAAGCGATGCAAGCTGAAGCGATAGCTCAAGGTTTTGATAAAGAAACGGCTCGTTTGTTGGTTCAACAAGCAGCGCTGGGTGCGGCAAGTATGGTGGTGAGCAATCCAGACACCGAACTGTCGACACTGCGTGAAAACGTGACTTCGAAAGGCGGCACAACCGCCGAAGCACTTCGTACATTCAACGAACATCAGTTAACGGACATCGTTGCAAAAGCCATGCAAGCTGCGGTTGCTCGCGCAGAAGAAATGGAAAAACTGTTTTAATTATCTGGATGATTCTCAAAAAACATCATCCACTACTTGTTAAGGGTACCTTATGAATTCAATGAGTTTTCTCATCTCAACCCTATTTGACCTGTATATCATGGTCGTGATTTTGCGAATTTGGTTGCAAGCTGCACGTGCAGATTTCTACAACCCGTTCTCGCAATTTATTGTAAAAGCGACTCAGCCAGTCATTGGCCCACTGCGTCGTGTTATTCCATCTATCGGCAATATTGACCTTGCAACGGTTCTATTCGCTTACGTGCTGTGTGTATTGAAATTTGTCGCGCTGATTCTGATTGCGTCTAACGGCTCTGTCTCTTTCAGCGTTGATTTCCTATTCTTGGGTTTGTTATCGCTACTAAAAGCTGCTGGTGGCCTTCTGTTCTGGGTATTGTTGATTCGCGCAATCCTAAGCTGGGTGAGCCAAGGCCGTAGCCCAATTGAATACGTGTTCCATCAATTAACCGAGCCAATGTGCGCACCAATTCGTCGCGTGCTTCCTGCTTTTGGCGGCTTGGATTTGAGCGTGCTGGTTCTGTTCATCGGTTTGCAATTCGCAAACTTCTTGATGGGCGATATCATTGGTCCTATTTGGTTCCAACTGTAATGTCCGCAGCAGTTTGGCAAGACGGCGAGGACATCGTCCTTAAGCTTTATATTCAACCAAAAGCAAGCCGCGATAAGATCGTTGGCTTGCATGGTGAAGAGCTCAAAATTGCCATCACCGCACCGCCTGTCGATGGCAAAGCCAATGCTCACCTCACTAAGTTCTTAGCCAAGCAGTTCAAAATCGCTAAGGGTTTGGTTCACATAGAAAAAGGTGAACTAGGACGGCACAAACAAATTCGGATAGAATCGCCCGTACAGATACCCGCTGAAGTAAAAGCCATCTTATGATGGCTTTTTATTTATAATTTTGTACCACACTTACTAGTACCAACTATCGGACATGCTTTTTTAACCTGCCACTCGGGTAAAATTGCAACTATGGTTGGCTCATAACGAGTGCTTTGAGGAAGTAACAATGAGCAAATGGATTACCGCATTACTGATCAGTCTGTTGTCATTACCGACCTTTGCTGAACAGTTCAAAAACATGAAAGACATCGAAGTACACTATGTGGCTTTTAACTCGACATTCCTGACACCTAAAGTCGCTCGCAGCTACGACATCAAACGTAATGGTTACGTTGCTGTAGTAAACATCAGCGTGTTAGACAGCGCCTCTTTAGGTAAGCCAGCGGTCGAGGCGAAGGTAGGCGGACACGCGAAAAACTTAATAGGCCAAACTCAAAAATTGACCTTTCGTGAAATTAAAGAAGGCGAAGCCATTTACTACTTAGCTGAGCTGCCAATTACTCACGAAGAAACTTTTACCTTCGATATTGACGTTAAAGCTGGAAACAAAGGCTCAGGTAAGCTTAAATTCACCCAGAAATTTTTTGTCGAAGAGTAATTGGGTTGTGATGATCTAAATGCTTTTTGATCTAAGTAGGCCAAAAGCCTCTATCAGTTCCAGAATATCTAGAGGAGAACGATTTGTTCTCCTCTATCACTATTAAAAGAGATTCCCATGAAAAAAATTGTGCTAGCAACAGGCAACCAAGGCAAAGTTCGCGAGATGGCAGATCTACTGTCTGACTTCGGTTTTGAAGTATTAGCGCAAAGTGAATTCAACGTATCAGAAGTTGCTGAAACGGGCACCACGTTCATTGAGAACGCAATCATTAAAGCTCGCCATGCCGCGCAAGAAACTGGCTTACCAGCGATTGCAGATGATTCTGGTCTGGAAGTCGATTTCCTAAAAGGTGCACCAGGCATCTACTCAGCTCGTTACGCCGGCGAAAAAGCCTCTGACCAAGAAAACTTAGAGAAATTGCTAGCCGCAATGGAAGGCGTGCCAGAAGCAGAGCGTACCGCGCGTTTCCACTGCGTATTGGTATTGATGCGTCACGAGAACGATCCAACGCCTATCGTTTGTCATGGCAAATGGGAAGGTCGCATTCTGACTGAAGCACATGGCGAAAATGGCTTTGGTTACGACCCTATCTTCTTCGTACCAGAAGATAACTGTGCGTCAGCAGAGCTAGAGCCGGCACGTAAAAAGCAGTTGTCTCACCGCGGTAAAGCACTGAAATCACTGTTTGCTCAGTTATCAGTGCAAACCGCACAGTAAGATCGAGTGAACTTGTCCATGTTAACGCCCCCAGCACTCAGCTTGTATGTACACATCCCGTGGTGTGTACAAAAGTGCCCTTATTGCGACTTTAACTCCCATGCGCTTAAAGCGGAGATCCCAGAAGAAGAGTACATCAGTGCCCTTCTAGAAGATCTGGATACCGATATTGATAAGTACCGCTTAAATGACGCACCGCGTCCGCTGCATTCCATCTTCATTGGCGGTGGTACGCCAAGTTTGATTTCTGCAGAAGGCATTGAGCGTTTGCTAAAAGGCATCGAAGCGCGAATTCCATTCAAGCCAGATATTGAAATCACTATGGAAGCAAACCCTGGCACCATCGAAGCAGAGCGTTTCGTGGGTTATCGTAAAGCGGGCGTCACGCGAATTTCCATCGGAGTTCAAAGTTTTGAGCAGGAGAAGTTGGAGCGTCTAGGACGAATTCATGGTCAAGACGAAGCCGTTAATGCAGCGAAACTTGCCCATCAAATTGGTTTGAACAGCTTTAACCTCGACTTAATGCACGGCTTACCCGATCAAAGCATCGAACAAGCGTTAGCCGATTTGGACAAAGCGATTGAGCTCGCACCGCCGCACCTGTCTTGGTATCAGCTCACCATCGAACCAAACACCATGTTCTACTACAAGCCACCGACACTACCAGATGACGATGACTTGTGGGACATCTTCGAACAAGGGCATGAAAAGCTAGCAGCAGCAGGTTACGTTCAGTACGAAATCTCTGGCTACAGCAAACCGGGCTATCAGTGTCAGCACAACCTGAATTACTGGCGCTTTGGTGATTACCTCGGCATCGGCTGTGGCTCACACGGCAAATTGAGTTTCGCTGATGGCCGCATCATTCGTACCACGAAAGTGAAGCATCCTCGTGGCTACTTGGCAGCTTATCAAAATATGGTAAAACCGTATTTGCATACCGAGCAGCTCGTTGCCGATGAAGACCGCCCATTTGAGTTCTTCATGAACCGCTTCCGCTTGATGGAAGCGTGTCCGAAGCAAGATTATGTGGATACCACGGGCTTACCGCTCAGTACCATTCAAGACACCATTGATTGGGCGTTAGAGATGGGCTATTTGAGTGAAACGGAGACGCACTGGCAGATCACCGAGAAAGGAAAGCTGTTCCTCAACGACTTACTTGAAGCCTTTATGGCAGAAGAAGACGAAGAGTAAACCACGCGAACTACAAAAAAGCCTCTCAGACGAGAGGCTTTTTGTATAGAAACAGTTAACACTAAAAAATCGAACGGCCAATTCGCTCAGAGAGCAGTTCCAGTGCTTTCGTACCCGCCAATGAGTTCCCTGACGCATCAAGTTCTGGAGACCAAACCGCAATGGTCATTTCACCCGGCACTACGGCAATAATACCGCCGCCAACGCCAGATTTACCCGGCATACCCACACGGTAAGCAAACTCACCGGCACCATCGTATAAACCACAAGTTGCGAGCAATGCATTCAACTGTTTCGTTTGTGTTGGTGACACCACTGGCTTGCCCGTTTGAACGGACGTGCCTTTATTAGCAAGGTAGCTAAAGGTTTTTGCTAAATCCACACAGCTCATCTTTAAAGCACAGGCATGGAAGTAGTTTTGTAGCACAGGAATAACCTCGTTTTCGAAGTTCCCGAATGAACGCATTAGGTAAGCAATCGCCGCGTTGCGATCACCGTGCATCATTTCCGACGCGGCCACGACTTTGTCATAGACAATGTGAGTATCGCCCGACAACTGACGAACAAACTCAAGTAAGCGCTGACGAGGTGCGGACAAACGACTTTGCAGCAAGTCAGCCACAACAATTGCACCCGCGTTAATAAACGGGTTGCGTGGAATACCCTGTTCCATCTCCAACTGAATCAGCGAGTTAAACGCCTGACCTGATGGCTCTTTACCAACTCTTGCCCAAATTTCTTCTTGTTTGTACAAGCACATGGCCAACGTTAGGCTCAGTGCTTTCGAAATAGACTGAATAGAAAAAGACTCTTCGGCATCGCCAGCCTTAATCACTTCACCTTCATTGGTGTATACCGCAATAGCTAATTTATTATTCGGTACTTTTGCCAGAGCCGGAATGTAGTCCGCCACTTTTCCTTGGCCGATCAAAGGGCGTACTTCCGCCAGAATATCTGTCAAAATTTCCGCTGTCGGTTTCATTGTCTACCTTCTTGTCACAAGAGTATTCGCTCAGAGGTAAAAAAAGCCAACAGAGCGTTGGCTTTTCATCGGATTAGTTATCGAAGATTCGATTATGGTTTCACTGCCACAATAATATTGCGGTTGATAGATTGATCAACACGGTGAAGATAACCGATGTAAGGCTCTTCTGAAAGTACCTTCCACCCTTGCTCTTCAAATAATGCCGCGACATCTTTCCATTTCAACGTGAATTCATTGAAAGACAGCACCACAGAACCTTGTTTTTTCAGTACCACTTTCCATGCAGGCAGAGCCTCTTTCAAAAGCTCTAGTGGGCTACGGTTCAGCTTGCTGTCTTTGGCATTTTTGCTACCGTGTTGCACACCATAAGGTAGGTCAGACACCATGACGTCAACCGAGTTTTTCTTCACAACTTGGTCAGCGATGCGGGTATCTGCTGAATACAACTTCATGGTTTGAAGATTACCCTGGAGGTAGTCTTCTTTACTTGCAGCCGCTTCAACAACGAAGCCATCTGCCACTTTCTTGCCACCAGAAGTGCGCTTTTCTTTGCTCACTTTGTGCTTGAAGCGGCCATTCTTCATAAACTTAACGATGAAGGTTTGGATCTCTTGAACCCATTTCTGGTTGATCTCCACACCCACGACATTCAAGCCATGGATCAAACCTTCAAACAGTGTCGTACCCTTACCACACATTGGATCCATCAGCGTTAGCTGCGTGCTGTCAGTATTTGCAGCACTCACGCCAAGGTTAACCATCAAGCGAGTAAACTGCTCATTGGTTTTACCTGTATAACGCAGGATCTGGCTCATGCTCTCAGGGAAAGTATTGAATGCAGGCGCCTGAATTGGACGAAGCAAACCATCTTCACGCACTTCAAACAGCGCATAATAGATAGAAGATGCGGCAATCTTACGAGACTGCGCTTCACTTAACGCTTGCTCACAAGAAAACACCAGCGCCGCAGGTAAACCCACGTCTTTGCTGCCAATTTCAGTCACTTCAACACCGTCAGAGGCCAAAATCGCTTTAAGCTCTGAGCATGCAATGGTCATTGCGCTATCAAAGTAAATTCGGTTGTGACCCGGATTCGCTAATATCGCGTAGTGGTACATCAACTGACTCCTTAAGCAGTGCGTTTGTATTTAATATCCCACACACCGTGACCTAGACGGTGACCGCGAGCTTCAAACTTCGTCAGTGGACGATCTTCAGGACGAGGTACAAAGTCACCGTCTTGCGCAATATTTTCGAAACCTGGCGCTTGGTTCATGATTTCAATCATGTGCTCCGCGTAGTTTTCCCAGTCTGTTGCCATGTGGAAAATGCCTTCGTTCGGGATAAGCTTTTGACGAACCATTTCAGCAAACTCAAGCTGCACGATACGACGCTTGTGGTGACGCTTTTTGTGCCAAGGGTCTGGGAAGAATAATTGTAGCGTAGCAAGGCTGTCATTTGGGATCATGTGCTCAAACACTTCAACCGCATCGTGACACATTACGCGAAGATTAGTGATACCCGCTTCGCGTGCATCTGAAAGACAAGCACCAACACCTGGGCTATGTACTTCAATACCGAAGAAGTTTTTCTCAGGCGCATTCTTTGCCATTTCAACTAATGAAGCACCCATACCAAAACCGATTTCTAGTACAACTGGATTATCGTTACCAAACACTTCTTTCCAATCAAGAAGTTCTGCTTTGTAGTCGATACCCATTGTTGGCCAGCACTCGTTCATCGCGTTCTCTTGGCCTTTCGTTAGACGACCTTCGCGACGTACAAAACTGCGGATTTTACGGATCAGCTTGCCGTCTTCGTTGTATTCGTTAGTGGTTACTTCACTCATTGATTTTGCCTGCACATTGATTAATCAAAGCGGGGATTATCCAAAGAATTTACTCGGGTGCAAGTATTTGTTGAGCTTGTGGCCTATCGCTACCCAAAAGCCATCACACCCCCTGCAATATCCCCACTGTTTACCAGTTGTACTTCTTACCCATTCTGTGGTGCAATTTTGCCCCTAACCAATAATAGAATACAGAGCAAGTCGTGACCCCTTTCGCCAGTGCCATCTTAGAATGGTATGACGCATACGGAAGAAAAGATCTTCCGTGGCAACAAAACAAAACCGCATACAGTGTCTGGTTGTCTGAAATCATGCTTCAGCAAACACAGGTCACTACCGTTATTCCTTATTACCAACGCTTCTTGAAACGCTTTCCGACTGTCGTCGACCTTGCAAACGCAGAGCAAGATGAAGTGCTACACCTTTGGACTGGCCTAGGTTATTACGCGCGTGCTCGCAACCTTCATAAAGCAGCTAAAGAGGTCGCCCATAAATACAGTGGCGAGTTTCCACTTAATCTAGAACAAATGAATGCGCTTCCTGGAATTGGTCGCTCAACCGCAGCAGCCGTATTGTCATCGGTACACAAGCAACCGCATGCCATTCTTGATGGCAACGTAAAACGAACGCTATCACGCTGCTTTGCTGTAGAAGGTTGGCCAGGCCAGAAGAAAGTTGAAAATCAGTTATGGGAAATTGCCGAAGCGCATACTCCGCAAACTGATGTAGATAAGTATAACCAAGCCATGATGGACATGGGGGCGATGGTTTGTACCCGCAGCAAACCTAAGTGCACCCTATGCCCTGTTGCTGATTTATGTGTGGCGAAAAAACAAGGGAACGTGCTCGACTACCCGGGTAAAAAGCCGAAGAAAGAAAAACCGGTCAAACAAACCCGCTTCGTGATGCTTCATCACCACAATAAGAACGGACACGAAGTATGGTTAGAACAAAGACCACAAACTGGTATTTGGGGAGGTTTATTTTGCTTCCCACAAACCGAACATGTGGACGTCGAAAGCGATATCGATTTACTACTTAAGCAACGTGGTATAAAAGCCAGCGACATCAATAAGCAGGAAACGTTAATCACGTTTCGCCACACATTTAGTCATTACCACCTAGATATCACACCGATTTTGATTGACCTGTCAAAGCAACCCGATGTGGTAATGGAAGGCAGCAAAGGTCTTTGGTATAACTTATCTCAACCTGAAGAAGTGGGCTTAGCCGCACCAGTGAAACTTTTATTGGAAGCGCTACCTCACGAACTTCGTTAATTGAATACAAGGAGTCATTATGAGCCGCACTGTGTTTTGTGCTCGACTAAAGAAAGAAGGCGAAGGTCTGGACTTTCAACTTTACCCAGGTGAACTAGGTAAACGCATTTTCGATAACATATCGAAAGAAGCTTGGGCTCAGTGGCAACACAAACAAACCATGTTGATCAACGAGAAAAAGCTCAACATGATGGATCCCGAGCATCGTAAACTGCTCGAAACCGAAATGGTGAACTTCCTATTCGAAGGCAAAGACGTTCACATTGAAGGTTACACACCACCAAGCGAATAAAGCCAATTTGTTCAAAAGCAATGACATCACAACCTAAACTGTGATGTCATTTTTCCTCCAGCGTCTTGTCCTCATCACCTAAAAACTTATGAAGAAAATTGCTTTTATTGCCACCGCTCTCTTATTGGCAGGCTGTAGCCGCGAATTCGTCGAAAAAATTTATGACGTGAACTACGAGCCAACCAACCGCTTTGCAAACAACCTAGCAGAGCTACCAGGTCAGTTTGAGAAAGATACCGCCGCACTTGATGCGTTGATCAATAGCTTCTCAGGCAATATCAAAAAGCGTTGGGGACAACGTGAAGTGAAGTTCGCAGGTAAAAGTAACTACGTTAAGTACATCGACAATTATTTAAGTCGGGCAGAAGTGGATTTCCAGAAAGGTCTTATCACTATCGAGACCGTTTCTCCGACCGAACCACAAAAACACTTGAAGAACGCGATCATCACCACATTGCTAACGCCAGATGATCCAGCAAACGTCGACTTGTTCTCATCGAAAGAGATCAAACTCGAAGGCCAACCCTTTTTGTACAAACAGGTGCTCGATCAAGATAAAAAGCCCATTCAATGGTCATGGCGCGCGAATCGCTTCGCTGACTATCTGATTGCCAATAACATCAAAACCAAAGATGTAGACTTTAAAAAAGCGTATTACGTTGAGATTCCAATGGTAGAGGATCACTTCTCTCAGCGTAGTTACCAATACGCGGATATCGTGCGTCGCGCGTCAAAAAAATACGACATTCCTGAAGATCTGATTTACGCCATCATCAAAACCGAGAGCAGTTTTAACCCTTACGCAGTAAGTTGGGCCAATGCTTATGGATTGATGCAAGTAGTGCCTAAAACCGCTGGTCGTGATGTATTTAAGCTCGTAAAGAACAAATCAGGACAACCTAGCCCAGAGTATTTGTTCAACCCAGAAAACAATATTGACACAGGAACCGCCTACTTCTACATCCTCAAAAACCGTTATTTACGCGAAGTTCAGCATCCAACTTCGTTAGAGTACAGTATGATTTCCGCTTACAACGGTGGAACTGGTGGTGTTTTAAACACATTTAATCGCAGTGACCGAAAACGCGCGATGCGAGATCTCAATTCTTTGCAACCCAACCAAGTTTATTGGGCGCTAACTAAGAAACATCCGAACGCTGAAGCGCGTCGTTACCTAGAAAAAGTTACAAATTTCAAAAAGGAATTTAACTCTGAGCACACTTTGTAATGACAGTTGAATAAAAAGCGTTCGAACAACCACTTTTTTGAAATTATTTAAAAAAAGTGGTTGACGCAAAGCGGGAAAATCCGTTTAATAGCGCTCCGTTGCCCGGATAGCTCAGTCGGTAGAGCAGAGGATTGAAAATCCTCGTGTCGGTGGTTCGATTCCGCCTCCGGGCACCACAATTTGATTTGTTGGTGTCTTAGCAAAAGTTATTACACGAACAAAAGCACAAAGAATACAGTGTGCCGACTTAGCTCAGTAGGTAGAGCAACTGACTTGTAATCAGTAGGTCACCAGTTCGATTCCGGTAGTCGGCACCATTCTTTTGCCTCGATAGCTCAGTCGGTAGAGCAGAGGATTGAAAATCCTCGTGTCGGTGGTTCGATTCCGCCTCGAGGCACCATTATTTGGTGCGCTTGCTTCATTTGATGATTAGCAAGACACAAACAACTTTTTGTTGTTAAAAGAACAATTCCTCCTTAGCTCAGTTGGTAGAGCGACGGACTGTTAATCCGCAGGTCGCTGGTTCGAGCCCAGCAGGAGGAGCCACTTTTCAGAGTTTCACTTAAGTGAGATTCTAAAAGATGAAGAGTTGAACTCTTCTAAAAAGAATAAAGTGTGCCGACTTAGCTCAGTAGGTAGAGCAACTGACTTGTAATCAGTAGGTCACCAGTTCGATTCCGGTAGTCGGCACCATTCTTTTGCCTCGATAGCTCAGTCGGTAGAGCAGAGGATTGAAAATCCTCGTGTCGGTGGTTCGATTCCGCCTCGAGGCACCATATTTGGTGCGCTTGCTGAATGGCAAGACACAAACAGAATAGTTCCTCCTTAGCTCAGTTGGTAGAGCGACGGACTGTTAATCCGCAGGTCGCTGGTTCGAGCCCAGCAGGAGGAGCCAATTTAAAAAGCCGCATCACTTGATGCGGCTTTTTTGCATCTGCCCTATTCTCCATTTTAATATTCCTTTGCTTCGCACTTCATATCCAAACATCACCGAATATTAAATCCCCTCTTCAAAAATACTTATTTCACGCTAAAAATTTAATCCTCATCATAGTTTCAATACGTGCTTGTAGGCGTAATACCACTTCTTCAATAAGATGCGTCGGCTATTAGATTATTGACATAAGCCATGCTTTGCATAGCAATGACACATTTTGTGAGCCAAATATGAAATTAAAAACTCAAGCCTACTTATTATCCGCGATCATACTGTTAGCTTTGCTAGCCTTGACCGCTACAGGTTTATGGACCTTACGCGTCGCAAGTAACCTCGATAACAAAGCTCGAGTAACTGAGCTATTCAAGAGTGCATACAGCATTCTGACTGAAGTAGAAAAAATGGCAGTTGAAGGCAAGATGCCTGAAGAGGAAGCAAAAGCACTCGCAACACGCCTACTGCGTAACAACATCTACAAAGACAACGAGTACGTTTATGTGGCGGACGAAAATATGATGTTTATTGCCGCACCACTAGATCCTCAACTACACGGAACCAGTTTCCATGACTTTAAAGATGGCAGCGGTAATAGCGTAGGCCAACTCATCCTAGATGTTTTGGGTCGCAAAACAGGTCAGATTGTTGAATATACCTGGAGCCAAAAACAGGCCGACGGCAGCATTGAAGAAAAACACTCAATAGCAGAAAAAACACCACATTGGGGTTGGGTTGTCGGCACAGGTATTGGCTTTAATGAAGTGAATGCACGTTTTTGGTCGACAGCACAGTGGCAGCTTATGCTGTGTCTGGTTATCGCAGGTTCAATTCTTGGAGGCTTGATCATCTCGATTCGCAAAATGCTCAATCTCTTAGGAGGTGAACCTAACGATGTACGAGAGGCGGTTCAAGCGGTTGCACAAGGTAACATCCAAACTAGCTTTGATACCGTCGCTCCAAAAGGCAGTATCTACCATGCGGTTCAGAATATGAGCCAATCATTGGCAACCATGGTGACTAACCTTGAACAATCGATGCACGCTCTACGCGATGAGCTATCAGCAGTAGAGTCGCGCTCAAATTCCATCGCCGAGCTTACCGTTTCTCAGCAGCAATCGACCGCAATGATTGCAACAGCGATGACAGAGATGGCTTCTTCCGCTAACCATGTGGCAAGCTCTGCTAGCGATACAGCACATAATACCGATGAAGCAGATAAACAAAGTCAACACACTCAATCACTGATCCACAGTACGGTAGATAACATCCAAGGTCTTGCGACTCAGCTGAATACTGCAAGTAAAGCGGTTGCCGATCTCGATCAAGATGTAAACAACATCGTGAAAGTTCTGGATGTAATCGGGGATATTGCGGAACAAACCAACCTATTAGCCTTGAACGCTGCAATTGAAGCAGCCCGAGCTGGCGAACAAGGACGAGGCTTTGCTGTAGTAGCAGATGAGGTGCGTAATCTTGCAGGTCGAACTCAAGATAGCACAAAAGAGATCCAACACATGATCTCGAATCTTCAAGAAGGCTCTCGCAATGCCATTCATACAATGGAAATCTGTGCGGAAACAAGTGAAAGCACAGTAACTGAATCGATGAATGCATCAGAAGCACTCCAACAGATCGTTACCGCGCTTGAATCTATCACAGCAATGAGTCAGCAAATTGCGACGGCAGCAGCTGAGCAAACGCAAGTCAGTGATGACATTGCACACCGCATAAATCTGATTGAAGAGAGCGGAAGTAAGCTAAATTCAGTGGTAACAGAGAGCCAATCGAGCACCCAAAGTTTGGCCTCTTTGGCAAATGAACTGGAAGGATGGGTGAATAAGTTCTCCGTAAAGCACTAGTTTAAAGTCAATTGTTCACTAAAAAGCACGTTTTCAAACGTGCTTTTTTTGTTTTCGTCGCATTTATTTAGCAAACAAGCTCGTAATTTCTTTCTTAGAAAAGCTTAAAACATGGTGTATCCCTATTTAAAACGCATAAAAACAGCCCACTCCGAGCACATTTTCATCAAACGATATTTTATTTTAATTTTATTGTTGACCTGAAAGCCGAAAAGCCTTTTAATACACCTCGTCGCCCGGATAGCTCAGTCGGTAGAGCAGAGGATTGAAAATCCTCGTGTCGGTGGTTCGATTCCGCCTCCGGGCACCACAATTTAAAATTGTTGGTGTCTAACACGAACAATATAAAGAATAACGGTACGCCGACTTAGCTCAGTAGGTAGAGCAACTGACTTGTAATCAGTAGGTCACCAGTTCGATTCCGGTAGTCGGCACCATTTATTCTTACAAAAGACAATTCCTCCTTAGCTCAGTTGGTAGAGCGACGGACTGTTAATCCGCAGGTCGCTGGTTCGAGCCCAGCAGGAGGAGCCACTTTCAATTGGCAAGCTAATTACTTGTTAATGAAAATGTGCCGACTTAGCTCAGTAGGTAGAGCAACTGACTTGTAATCAGTAGGTCACCAGTTCGATTCCGGTAGTCGGCACCACTTATTAAAATTTGTTCCTCCTTAGCTCAGTCGGTAGAGCGACGGACTGTTAATCCGCAGGTCACTGGTTCAAGTCCAGTAGGGGGAGCCATATTAGAAGAAGCCGCATCACTTGATGCGGCTTTTTTGCATCTGGAAGAAATACACCCTTCTCTCCTCTTTGCTCTATAAACAAAAAAGCTAGGTTTAGAAACCCAGCTTTCTCTTTTGCACTCTCATCCAAAGATCAGCTTAAGCCACCAAGACAAATGTATTTCGTCTCTAGGTATTCATCGAGCCCTTGTTTCGCGCCTTCACGCCCAACACCTGACTCTTTAATACCACCAAATGGTGCAACTTCTGTCGAGATGATACCTTCGTTCACACCAACCATTCCGTATTCCAAGCCTTCAGTGAACTTGATAATTCGTTTAAGGCTATCGGTATAGAAATAACAAGCTAAGCCGTACTCGGTATCATTGGCCATTGCTAACACTTGTTCATCATCTTCAAATGTTAATACGGGTAATACTGGCCCAAACAACTCTTGCTGCACGATAGCCATACCTTGAACGACATTATCCAAAATTACAGGCTCCATAAAGCGCCCTGCGAGCTTTTGAGGACGGTTAGCAATCGTAGCCCCCTCTTGTAACGCCTGATCAATAACAGCCTCCAGACGATGCTTAGAAGCCATGGTGATCACTGGCCCAACTGTCACACCAGACTCCAAGCCATTCCCAACATTTAGCTCCATCATTTTCGCGAGCACTTTTTCCATAAAGCGCTCTTTGACATTTTGATGTACATATAAACGGTTTGTACACACGCACGTTTGCCCTGCATTACGGAACTTGGACGCGATAAGCCCATTAGCAGCTGATTCCAAATCAGCATCCTCAAAAACAATAAACGGAGCGTTACCTCCAAGTTCCATCGATACCGCTTTAACAGTTTCACTAGCCTGCTTCATCAAAATTTTGCCGACGCGAGTCGAACCCGTAAATGAAATCTTCTTGATCCTAGGATCCATCGATAACACCTGACCAAACTCAGCGGCCTGTTCAGAAATAACAACAGGTAAAAGCGGCTTAGGGATACCAGCCTGATACGCAAGTTCAACAACCGCTAGTGCGGTCAGAGGGGTCAACTCGGATGGTTTGATGATCATCCCACACCCAGCAGCTAACGCAGGTGCCGCTTTTCGTGTGATCATAGCAATAGGGAAATTCCACGGTGTAATCGCAGCACACACGCCTACAGGCTGTTTAATTGTAGATAAACGTCTATCTATAGCAGGAGCTGGGATAACTTCGCCATAAGCTCGTTTAGCCTCTTCTGCAAACCACTCTACAAAAGATGCCCCGTAGCTCACTTCCCCGCGGCTTTCAGACAATGGCTTACCCTGTTCCAATGTAATAATGGTCGCTATATCTTCAGCGTGTTCCATCAACAATTGATGCCAGTTTTTCAAACAGCTAGAGCGCTCTTTCGCACTCAACTTAGCCCATCGAACTTGTTCAGCCGAACACGCTTCAATGAGGCAATCCAACTCTTCAATTGAACTCGGTTTCAAGCGAATTAACTCTTGCTCAGTTGCAGGGTTGATGACCACAACTCCGTCGTCGGAAGCCCATTGTTTAAATACTTCTTTTAAGGTTTCATTTTTTATTTGTTGCATCACCAGACTAACTCCTACGAGAACTCCTTTTAGGGTAATCCTTCTAGTAGAAATCAGCAAAGCAAACAAAGTTTTCTGACAGTGTTGACATTAACAAGCGAAAAAGCCGTGAGTATAAGGACTAGGAATGGATCACATAGCAAGCCAGTTCGAAAATTCAAAGATTGCATAAATGCGAGACTCATTTGATAACTTCGAGTCTCAACATGATGATATGGCAACGAAATACTAACTAAACTGAAGCTAGACTCAAGACACGAATGAAAACCAAAGCTTTTAGGCTAGGACTAAATGAATCAACAAAGCCATAAAGCTTATTCTTCTTAAGCAAACCAAAATGAGTCAAATTAGTTTGTATATGCCTAGAATACAGATAGGCAAAGACAGGTGCTTGTAGATGAGAGAGCATCGCTATTGCGAATGAGGATTCCGTATAAATGGCCGGACTACAAGGGTTGGAATAAGTACCGAGCACTGAAACGGAATTAGTTTCTCTGAAGGGGAAAATGACTTGGCCTTAAACGACGAAAGCCTTGCTATTTCTAGCAAGGCTTTCTAAATAAGTGGCGGAGCGGACGGGACTCGAACCCGCGACCCCCGGCGTGACAGGCCGGTATTCTAACCAACTGAACTACCGCTCCGCACTGGTTAGACTCTGGAGTCTAAATAAGAACCTGGCGATGTTCTACTCTCACATGGGGAAGCCCCACACTACCATCGGCGCTATTTCGTTTCACTTCTGAGTTCGGAATGGAAATCAGGTGGGTCCAAAGTGCTATGGTCGCCAAGTAAAATTCTTTACATTTTGTTTTAGGCTTTAATTTAAAACATAAAACAAATAATAAATGGTGCTGATACCCAGAATCGAACTGGGGACCTCATCCTTACCAAGGATGCGCTCTACCGACTGAGCCATATCAGCACATTATTTGTGTCCGTGAGGACTAAAAAAGCCCGCTTTTACAAACGGGCTCTCTTAACTTTTGTCTTCGCCTTTTAAAAAGGAAAAAACTAAATTAAAGCCTGGCGATGT
>NZ_MQVK01000038.1:0-3472 GCF_002002385.1 Vibrio sp. SALL6 | reverse complement strand
AATGACAGCACCTCATTTTGCAACTGCTCCGTCAGCGGCAATGACAGATGACTAAACTCTTTATAAGCCTGCTGTTTATGCGGCGCTATCGGGTAATGTACTTGTGTCTGAATACCATGCTCTGATAAATGCTTCACCAATGCATCTCGGTTTGAACTGCGCACCACAAACAAATGCCATACATGGGCTTCAGGCTCAGCCACTTCCGGTAAGATAATATTCGAGTTGTTGATTTCACGTAAGTAAAATTCCGCCAGCTCCTGACGCGCTTTCGTCTGCGCTGGAAGGTAGTTCAGTTTCACTGACAACATCGCCGACTGAATTTCATCCAAACGACTGTTCAATCCTTGATAAAGATTCTGGTATTTAACATGAGAGCCGTAGTTACGAAGGGCACGCAAGGTTTCTGCCAGTTCATCATCGCTAGTCGTAATAGCACCACCATCACCTAACGCACCTAGGTTTTTACCCGGATAGAAGCTAAAACCAGAGGCATCCCCCCATGCTCCAGACTTCTTACCAGCAAGTGTCGCACCATGAGACTGAGCGCTGTCTTCCAGCACGAGAAGGTTGTATTTTGTCGCCAACGCCATAATCGCTGGCATATCGGCTAACTGACCATACAAATGCACCGGCAAAATCACTTTAGTCTTTTCTGTAATCGCCGCTTCAATCGCTTCAGGACTGATATTGTGCGTCTGCTCATCCGGCTCCACAAACACCGGTACCAAGTCCGCTTCGGTGACCGCTAATACTGATGCGATATAGGTATTGCCCGGTACGATAACTTCATCACCTTTGTTAAGTTTGCCTAGCTCTCGCCAAGCCTTTAACGTTAGTGTTAAAGCATCTAAGCCATTCGCAACGCCTACACAGTGTTTAACTCCACAGTAGTCAGCAAATGCTTGTTCAAACTGTTCCGTTTCATTACCAAGAATGTACCAGCCAGATTCAATCACGCGTGCACAAGCTTGTTTTAATTCGTCTTCATACTGCGCATTTAGACGCTTAAGCTCTAAAAAATTAACCATTATTTTTCTCTACATAACGTACTATCTTGGCTGGATTCCCAACCACAACCGCATTGTCCGGCACTGAACGGGTGACCACACTACCCGCTCCAACCATCGCATTTTTTCCAATGGTTATGCCTGGCAAAATCGTGGCATTGGCGCCGATGGAGGCGCCTGACAGAATTTTTGTTTTCGGAAATGCCTCTGGCCATACTTTTGAACGTGGGAACTTGTCGTTCGTGAAAGCAGCTGCCGGGCCAATGAACACATCATCTTCAATTTCAATGCCATCCCAAAGATAAACGCCGCACTTTACAGTGACTCTATCTCCTAGGACCACATCATTCTCGATGAAGGTATGGGCACAGATATTACAGTCACGACCAATTTTAGCCCCAGCAAGGACCACGGCAAATTGCCAAATAGACGTCCCCTCACCAATCGTCGATGAAGCAACATCACTGAGTGCATGAATTCGCATGGGCTACCTCTTTAAGAAATGTGTCATAGTCACGGATATAATCGGCTTCATCATACAATTCACTAGCGACAACCATTAGCACACAATCTTCAGAAAAGTCGTGCATCTCACGCCATTTTAACCCTTTGATATGCAATCCTACATCGGGAGAAGAAAGCGTCACTGTCTCTTTCGTGGTGCCATCATCAATTAAGAAAGTCACGCAACCTTTCATACAAATAGCGACTTGCTCTAAGTCGTAGTGTGCATGAAACCCTCTCGCTAAACCGCTTTGTGTATCAAAGATGTAGTAAATACGTTTGATATCAAAAGGAATGTTTTTATGTTGCTCTAACGAGATTAATGAGCCTCGCTCATCACCCATTTTCTGAAAAGATATTAGCGGTATATTCGACATTTATTCTTCCAATAACTCTAGAAGATAGCGGCCATAATCGTTTTTAGATAAGGCTTTTCCTGCGGCTTGAATGTGCTCTCGCGTTAACCACCCTCGGCGATATGCAATCTCTTCTAAGCAAGCCACTTTATAACCCTGGCGTTTCTCAATCGTTTCAACAAAATGCGCAGCTTCAAGCAAACTGCCATGCGTGCCGGTGTCTAACCACGCAAAGCCGCGCCCTAGTACGTCAACCGTCAACTTCCCTTGCTCTAAGTAAGCTTGGTTAATACTCGTAATTTCTAGCTCGCCACGATGGGACGGTTGAATAGTTTTGGCAATGTCCACGACTCGATTATCGTAGAAATACAGCCCTGTCACGGCGTAATTGGATTTTGGCTCGATTGGCTTCTCTTCAATCGATAGTGCTCGCATCTCGTCGTCAAATTCCACCACACCAAAGCGCTCAGGATCTTTCACTTTATAGCCAAAGACCGTCGCACCTTCTGTTAATGCTGCGGCTTGCTGTAGCTTCGGCGAAAAACCTTGCCCATAAAAGATGTTGTCACCCAACACCAAACATACTGAGTCATCGCCAATGAACTCTTCGCCGATGATGAAGGCTTGAGCTAAGCCATCTGGACTTGGTTGAATCGCGTATTGCAACTCAATGCCAAACTCTGAGCCATCACCCAATAGGCGCTGAAATCCTTCCTGGTCTTCTGGCGTGGTGATGATCAAGATTTCACGAATGCCAGCAAGCATGAGTACCGACAACGGGTAGTAAATCATTGGTTTGTCATAAACCGGCAGTAACTGCTTAGAGACACCGCGTGTAATAGGGTAAAGGCGAGTGCCCGAGCCACCTGCTAAAATAATGCCTTTCATTATTCGCCCGCTCCTAATCGCTCTAAACTGTATGAACCATCAAGCACGCGTTGCCACCATTGCGGGTTGTTTAGGTACCATTCCACGGTTTTACGAATGCCGCTTTCAAAGGTTTCTTCTGGCGTCCAGTTAAGCTCTTGAGCAATCTTGGTCGCATCAATTGCGTAGCGCACATCATGACCGGGGCGATCTTTGACATAAGTGATCAAAGATTCATAAGACTCAACACCTGCCGGCTTGTCTGGTCGCAGCTCTTCAAGCAAAGCACAAATGGTTTTCACTACTTCGATGTTGGCTTTTTCGTTATGGCCACCGATGTTGTAGGTCTCACCGATTTCACCTTCCGTCACGACTTTGTAAAGCGCACGAGCATGGTCTTCCACAAACAGCCAATCTCGGATTTGCATGCCATCACCATACACAGGTAAAGGCTTGCCATCGAGGGCATTCAGAATCATCAGTGGGATCAACTTCTCTGGGAAGTGGTACGGACCATAGTTGTTTGAGCAATTGGTTACGAGTGTTGGGAGACCATAAGTACGCTGCCAAGCGCGTACAAGGTGATCGCTCGACGCTTTAGACGCCGAGTATGGGCTGCTCGGCGCGTATGAGGTGGTTTCGGTGAATAAATCATCCGTACCCTCTAAATCGCCATACACTTCATCCGTAGAAATATGATGAAAACGAAACGCCGATTTGTTCGCTTCCTCAAGG
>NZ_MQVK01000037.1:0-49893 GCF_002002385.1 Vibrio sp. SALL6 | reverse complement strand
CTCGTGTGTCGCTCCACTTTTCTTTAAGTGAAAAGTAAAGCCTTCATTGTGCTTAACAGTGACATTGCGACACTAGCTCAGTTGGTAGAGCGCAACCTTGCCAAGGTTGAGGTCACGAGTTCGAACCTCGTGTGTCGCTCCAAATTTATATTATTGCACTACGCGATAATACATGGACGCGGGATGGAGCAGCTTGGTAGCTCGTCGGGCTCATAACCCGAAGGTCGTCGGTTCAAATCCGGCTCCCGCAACCAATTCTTTTAAGAGAATGTGCGACACTAGCTCAGTTGGTAGAGCGCAACCTTGCCAAGGTTGAGGTCACGAGTTCGAACCTCGTGTGTCGCTCCACTTTCTCTAATGAAAAAGCAAAGTTCTCATCGTACTTAACGGTGACGTAATACGGACGCGGGGTGGAGCAGCTTGGTAGCTCGTCGGGCTCATAACCCGAAGGTCGTCGGTTCAAATCCGGCCCCCGCAACCAATTTCAGACGATAGTTACAGTTTGAGTGGTTGGTATTTTCTAGCTCTCAGATCGTCACGGATGCGCCGCCCAGTTCACTTTGGCTTTCGCTCCATTCCATCGCTCTTTTCATAATGCTGCGAAGCATGAATCCCCTAAAAGCATATCTTAATCCGCATCAAATGATGTCGGACGGTTTCGTTTGTGTTTAAAACACGATATGAATCGGCTGGCGTAATCATTTCATGATGTTCGGAGCGTTTTACCTATGTTAATTAACAGAGTTATCCACATATAACGTTCTGTGGATAAGTTGGTTGATAAAGTGTTTTTAGCTTGAGGATTTTGATGGGTAAAGAAAGATCTTTTCTTTTTTAGGAAGTCTTGGTTGCTGGTGATTTGGCCTTAACTTATTGTTATTTAAGGTTAAATGTATTATTTCATCGGATCGAATACGTTAAAATACGATCATAACCTTGTCTTTTTTTGATCCTAGTCATTTACTCAGGTTGTGTTTAACTTTTTTTTGCAACCCATTTTTAATCAAATCTAGAATTTTTTTCCACATTACAGAATTGAGAACAGGGTCATGTATTGAGCATGCAAAAAGTGTTTTCAATCTCTTGCATATAGGCTACGCACTAGGCATCTCTAGGTAAGCCTTTCTCAACAATTCTAATTAAACGCTTTTTCTTCGTCTCAATCGGTTCTGCATCTACAGAAGGGATATGGTTGAGCTGCTGGGTAAGTGCCCATTCGATGTGCTCATCCAGTAATTTACTTTCACCAAGTCGCGCATTGAGTGCGTCTATCACCCGTTGGCTGTATTCTGCATTACCAAGTGCGACAGATATATTACGTAGCCATTGTTCGTGACCGATACGACGGATAGCAGAACCTTCCATATTTTTTAAGAACGTCGCCTCGTCCCATTGGAATAATTCAACTAAGTCTGGATTGTGAAAGCTTTCCCGGCGATGGAAATCTTCTTGTTCGGTTACGTCTGCATAGCGGTTCCATGGGCAGACGAGTTGGCAGTCATCACAGCCGTAGATGCGGTTACCCATCGGTCTGCGGAATTCTTCAGGGATGACACCATCAAACTCTATCGTGAGATAAGAGATACAGCGTCTCGCATCGACAACTTTATCTTCTACAATGGCTTGAGTCGGGCATGACGTAATACACGCTCGGCATTTTTCGCATTGGTCGACACTTGGAGTATCGACTGGTAAAGGTAGGTCAATCAGCAGTTCACCAAGGAAGAACCAAGAACCACACTCTTTATCTAAGATCAGTGAGTGTTTACCTGTCCAACCCAATCCGGCCTTTTGGGCTAAAGGGCGCTCAAGTATTGGCGCAGAGTCGACAAAAGGGCGATAACCAAACTGACCCACTTCTTCTTCTATGAGCTTACCCAACTTGTTGAGCTGCTTTCTGACCAGCTTATGGTAATCACGCCCTAGCGCATAGCGGCTAATATAAGCGTGATTTTTATTCGCGAGATTTGAAGCAAATTGCGCTTCTGGCGGTAGGTAGTCCATCCGGACGCTGATAACGCGAACGGTTCCCGGTAATAACTCATTGGGTCTGGCGCGCATCATTCCGTGACGAGCCATCCAATCCATTGAGCCGTGATAGCCAGCATCTAGCCATTTTTGTAGTGCGGCTTCATGTTCACTAAGATCAACGTCGCAGATGCCTACTTTTTGAAAGCCGAGCTCTTTTCCCCAAACTTTGATTTGTTGTGCGAGTTGTTCGTAGTTCATGTTTTATCACCGAGATAAAGGGGGCGGGATCTTAACGGATCTATTCTATTGGTGCTACCGTAAAGTTGAGGTTAGTACTCGGAAATTCGTTTCTCAAAGTTCAGGCTGAATGGCCGTTGGCGCGTTTTTATCAGCAAAATCATTATGCATGTATCACGGAACCTTTTGCTATATGCGGCGTTCTTATAACTGTGAGTTAAACTCTTTTCGATCAAAGTTAATACTCGGTAAATAAGTTACAGTTTTTGGCTACTTTTTTCGCACATATGACATTTGAAAGCTTGTCTCTCAAAACCAACACGGTTTACTATTCCTGTTCTTTTGATTTTTATATAGTCAACGATCATTAGTTAGAGAAGCATCAATGAGCACGAAACAATTTACTTTAAAAGATGAGCAAGAAACGGTAGCACTGGGCACCGAGCTGGCTCAACTTTGTTCTCAACAAACCACTATTTATCTGCATGGTGATTTAGGTGCAGGTAAAACAACCTTCAGTCGTGGTTTTGTCCGTGCTCTTGGGCATCAAGGAAACGTGAAAAGTCCGACTTATACGCTTGTCGAACCTTACCAATTAGATAAGTGGCAGGTTTACCACTTTGATCTTTACCGATTGGCAGATCCTGAAGAATTGGAATTCATGGGGATCCGAGATTACTTCACAGATGATGCGATCTGCTTGGTTGAATGGCCTGAAAAAGGGCAAGGATTGCTGCCACAACCAGATTTAGATGTAGAAATTCGTTATCAAGGTGAGCAACGCGTCGCTGAGATAACGGCGAACAATGATTACGGTGTGCAGTTACTCAGTCGATTGGAGCTATGTTGAGTCTTTCAAATTTTAGAGCAGTGGCGACGTTTGTCGCCACTTTTCTCCTTATCATCCCCAATTTAGCATTTGCTAACGTCGTTAAAAGTTTCCGAGTGTGGCCTTCCCCAGATGAGACTCGTGTTGTCATCGATTTAGGCTCGGAAGCGGACTATTCCTATTTTTCTCTATCAGGGCCGGACCGTCTTGTGGTGGATATGAAAGACACCACCATGCAAGCTAAATTGCCAGTGACCGTTTCTGATAGCCCAGTGCTTAAATTGGTGCGTAAAAGCTCGCCTCCAGAGAAAGGCACCTATCGCCTTGTTTTTGAATTAAAGAAAAACGTTCAGGCAGAGTTATTCAAACTCAGTCCAACGCCGGGCGGCCAATATGGGCATCGTTTGGTGATTGACCTGCCACACGGTAAGAAAACCGCGACAACAGCAGCGAAACCAAGCAAACCGGCGACAACCAGCAAAGACATGAGTACCGTACAGCGTGCTCAAGAAGTATTGATCGTGATCGATCCTGGTCATGGTGGTGAAGACCCTGGCTCAATTGGTCCATCTCGTCGCAAGTATGAAAAAGACGCGGTACTGAGCATTTCTCGTAAGCTTGCAGCGCAACTTGATGCGACGCCGGGAATCAAAACGCGCATGACGCGTACCGGTGACTACTTTGTTAACTTAAACCGCCGTGTTGCATTTGCCCGCGAAAATGACGCGCACCTGTTAATCTCAGTTCACGCGGATGCGTTCACATCACCACAACCTCGTGGGGGATCGGTATTCGTATTGAATACGCGTCGCGCAAACACTGAGATTGCTCGTTGGGTTGAGAACCACGAGAAACAGTCCGAGTTGCTCGGTGGTTCTGGCAATGCATTTGTCACGAACACGAAAGACCGCAACGTGAACCAAACTTTGCTCGATCTCCAGTTCAGCCATTCGCAAAAAGAAGGCTACAAGTTGGCGACCGAAATTTTGGGTGAAATGGGACGCGTCGCGCATCTACACAACACCAAACCAATCAACACCAGCTTGGCAGTATTGCGTTCGCCACAAATTCCATCGGTCCTTGTAGAGACTGGATTTATCTCTAACCCAACAGAAGAGAAACTGCTGTTCCAACGCGCGCACCAAGATAAGTTAGCGCAGGCTATCTCTAAAGCGGTGGTTAAATATCTAAAAGATAACCCACCTGAAGGCACGGTGTTCTCACCTTCCTCTAAACCAATGGTGCACATTGTTAAGCGTGGTGAATCGCTGTCTGTGATTGCGAATAAATACGCTACTAACTCGAAAGCGTTGATGGCTGAGAACAAGTTGAAATCGACCAGCTTAGCGGTTGGACAAAAACTGCGTATTCCGTCAGCTGGCAAGATCCAAGTGCCAAGCAAGCCTATTACAGTAGAGACTGAAACGATTACTCATACCGTTAAATCGGGTGAGTTCTTGGGTAAGATCGCAAGTCACTATAAAGTGAAGCTGTCGGATATTCGTCGTGAGAACAACTTAAAATCCGATACCTTATGGGTTGGTCAAAAACTTAAGATCACCGTAGCAGTGAAAGATAAACCGATTCGCAAGCACAAAGTCGCGCGAGGGGAATACCTTGGTAAGATTGCGTCCAAATATGGCGTGAGTGTTGCGAGTATTCGCCAAGCAAACAACTTGCGCTCGGACGAGCTTGCTGTTGGGCAAGTCCTGATCATTCCAAACAAATAAGTAAGTGAGCTTCTAACTCATTATGACGATAAAAATTTTGCCAGCTAGGCTCGCCAACCAAATTGCGGCAGGGGAAGTGGTCGAAAGACCTGCCTCTGTCATCAAAGAGTTGGTGGAAAATAGCCTCGACTCTGGCGCAACCCGAATCGATATCGATATCGAAAAAGGCGGTGCCAAGCTTATTCGTGTTCGTGACAACGGAAAAGGGATTGCGAAAGATGAGCTCGGGCTGGCACTCAGTCGTCATGCAACGTCTAAAATCCATACCTTAGATGATTTAGAAGCGATCATGAGCTTGGGCTTTCGTGGAGAGGCATTGGCGAGTATCAGTTCCGTTTCTCGTCTTACATTAACCTCTCGCCCTGCTGCACAAGAAGAAGCATGGAGTGCATATTCGGAAGGGCGTGATATGCAGGTCAAATTGCAGCCTGCTGCCCATCCCATTGGTACCACGGTTGAAGTGCTGGATTTGTTTTTCAATACTCCTGCACGCCGTAAGTTTCTGCGTACCGAAAAAACGGAATTTGCTCACATTGACGAGCTGTTAAAACGCATTGCACTGAGCCGCTTTGATGTCTCGATCAACGTGCGCCATAACGGCAAAGTTATCCGCCAGTACCGTGCGGCTAAGAATCAACTGCAAACCGAAAAGCGTATAGCGGCGGTGTGTGGTAATGCATTTGTGCGTAACATGCTTCGTATTGAGCTTGAGCATCAAGGCCTCAAGTTGCATGGTTGGATCACCACTCCGGATGGGGCTCGTCAGCAAAGCGATTTGCAGTATTGTTACGTGAATGGCCGCATGATGCGGGACAAACTGATCAATCATGCGATCCGTCAAAGTTACGAAATGAGCTTAAAGCCGGATCAATTTGCCGCTTATGTGTTGTTCATCGAGCTAGATCCGCATCAGGTGGACGTGAACGTTCATCCGGCGAAGCATGAAGTGCGTTTCCATCAAGCAAGATTGGTACATGACTTTATCTATCAAGCTTTGGCTGATGCACTGGCACAAAGCTCTGTGATTGATAAGCCGCAAGTCAATGAGTCCGCGTTCCATCGAGCAGAGCCTGAAGAGCGAGAAAGCCAACCGAAAACGACGCCTCAATACTCGCCACAACCAGTGAGCACCACTGTCCCGGAGCGTGTGTATCAAGCGATTGATAAAACGCCAACGTACCCTGGACGTACTGATTATGAGGTTGAGCCACGCGATCGTGCGCCGAGTGATTCATCTGTGCGTGAAGCACGCATTGCAGACTCCTTTAAGCGAATGGATTGGATTGAATCCAAACCTGCGCCTAAACCAAATGTAGGTAAAGAGCGTCATGCTGAACCTGCACCAAGCAAGCGAGAAGTCCACGCTTACCATGAACTGCTAAAAACACCCGACTTCGAATCTCAACAAGCTGAGCAACTGACATCGACAGGGGCCGTTCGAGAAGTGAGTTTGCCTCAAGTTACAGCGTTGGGGAAAGCGTTGGCCGCTGTGGATGAACAATTTGTTCTGATGAGCAGCGACAGTGGCGTAGCATTAGTTTCATTACCTCGAGCTGAGTTCTATCGCACCAAAGGTCAGTTGACGCCAAGTGAAGGAGCGTTAAAAGCGCAGCCTTTATTAGTACCGTTGTCGATGAAGTTGGACACTGACTTAGTGAAGTTGGCACAAGATTATCAACAAGACTTTGCTCAGTTGGGTATCCAATTAAAAGCCAGAAATGATAAAGCGCTAATGGTCATGGGCGTGCCAGCACCATTACGCCAACAAAACTTACAAAATTTAGTGCCAGATCTGTTATCTTACGCGCAAACGTGGATGAAGGGAGAAAAGGCGTCAACTCAGATGCTTCCTGCGCTGATCGATTGGCTTGCTGTGCAGGTCACAACGGTCAAGAGTCACTATACTCTCTCTGAAGCCATTCAAATTATTGCGGAACTTGAACAGTTAAGGCATGGTCAATTGCCACTAGACGATAAAACATTCGTATCTGCTGTTGATTTCTCTGCCACGATAGCCAAATTAAAACCATGACAGACAAACTACCTTTGGCTCTTTTCTTGATGGGGCCAACTGCATCAGGTAAAACCGAGCTAGCGATTCGCTTGCGTCAAAAGTTTCCGGTTGAGATCATCAGTGTGGATTCTGCATTGATCTACAAAGGAATGGATATCGGTACGGCAAAACCTGACGAAAGAGAGTTGAGCTTAGCGCCGCACCGCTTAATTGATATCCTAGATCCTAGCGAATCTTATTCGGCGGCGGACTTTCGCCGCGATGCTTTGCAAGCGATGGATGATATTGTTGCAGAAGGAAAAATTCCGCTCCTAGTGGGTGGTACAATGCTGTATTACAAGGCATTACTTGAAGGCTTATCACCTCTTCCTGCTGCAAATCCTGAAATTCGTCAGCAAATTGAACAAGAAGCATTGACTAAAGGTTGGTCAGTGTTGCACGATGAACTGAAAAAAATTGATCCTGTATCAGCTGCGAGAATACATCCAAATGATCCCCAGCGTTTATCTAGGGCGTTGGAAGTGTATCGTATTTCAGGTAAAACTCTTACTGAGTTGACTCAAACTAAAGGTGAAAGCCTGCCGTACCGAGTTAAACAGTTTGCAATAGCTCCCAAGGATAGGGCAGAACTTCACCGTCGCATTGAACTGCGTTTCGATAAAATGATGGAAGCGGGTTTTGAAGATGAAATGAAAGCGTTGTATGCGCGCAAAGATCTTCATCCGGATCTTCCTTCTATTCGTTGCGTTGGTTACCGACAGATGTGGGAGTATTTAGATGGGGAGTGCACACGTGATGAAGCAGTATTTCGTGGCGTATGTGCGACTCGTCAATTGGCCAAGCGTCAAATCACCTGGTTACGCAGCTGGGATGACTTAACTTGGTTGGATAGCGATAACATTGAGCAGGCACTCGAAACCATGTCAGAAGCAATAGCATCTGATTGAGATAGCTGTGTATAATGTGATCGTTTTTGCGTGAACGCACTCTCAAAGGATCTGTTGTTGGCAGTTTTTATACTATGCTGCTAATTACTTAGAGTGCATTTTTGATTCGTTTAGCTCAGATGCAAAAGCAGTACTTTTTGCATTGCACCACTAGCTAAATAATTACAACTACAAATTAAATAAGGAAAATAAAATGGCTAAGGGGCAATCTCTACAAGACCCATTTCTAAACGCGCTACGTCGTGAGCGTATTCCAGTGTCTATCTACCTTGTGAACGGTATCAAACTACAAGGTCAGATCGAATCATTCGATCAATTCGTGATCCTGCTGAAAAATACTGTAAACCAAATGGTGTACAAGCACGCGATTTCTACAGTTGTGCCGGCTCGTCCAGTGAGCCACCACAGCGGTGATCGTCCTCAAGGCGACCGTCCACAAGAGAAATCAGAAGATTAATTCTTCATCGAGTATTTTTAAAATAAGGAGTTGATTGCTTGTTTGACCGTTATGAATCCGGTGAGCGAGCCGTACTTGTTCATATCAACTTCACGCAAGAAGGTGAATGGGAAGATCTGGCTGAGTTCGAGATGCTGGTTTCTTCCGCTGGGGTTGAGACGCTGCAAGTTGTAACTGGTAGTCGTCAATCCCCACACCCGAAATACTATGTCGGAGAGGGTAAGGCCCAAGAAATTGCTACTACGGTACAGTTGACTGGTGCTGAAATTGTGATTTTTAATCACTCCCTCTCTCCTGCCCAAGAACGTAACCTCGAAGCACTGTGCAAATGTCGAGTTCTCGACCGCACTGGTCTCATCCTCGATATCTTTGCTCAACGAGCACGAACACACGAAGGTAAGCTACAGGTCGAGCTGGCCCAACTTCGACACATTTCTACTCGTTTAATTCGTGGTTGGACGCACCTTGAAAGGCAGAAAGGGGGGATCGGTTTACGTGGCCCGGGTGAAACCCAGCTGGAAACCGACCGTCGTTTATTGCGTGAACGAATCAAAGCCATCCTGCGCCGCCTAGAAAAGGTAGCCAAGCAGCGTGAACAAGGACGCCGTGCCCGAAATCGAGCTGAAATCCCAACAATTTCTCTCGTGGGTTACACCAACGCGGGTAAGTCGACACTCTTCAACCGAATAACCGAAGCTGGCGTGTATGCCGCTGACCAATTGTTTGCTACTTTGGATCCTACACTACGTAAGATGGAATTAGCGGATGTTGGCCCAGCCATACTGGCAGATACGGTTGGTTTTATTCGACATTTGCCTCACGACTTGGTTGCTGCCTTCAAAGCGACCTTGCAGGAAACGCAAGAAGCTGACATTTTGTTACATGTTGTTGATGCCAGTGATGAGCGTTTTCGTGAGAATATTCAAGCTGTTCATGAAGTATTAGAAGAGATCGACGCGCACGAAGTGCCGACGCTTGTCGTCATGAACAAAATCGACAATCTAGAGTCGCAGACACCACGTATAGAGCGTGATGAGGAAGGGGGTCCTCGTGCGGTCTGGGTATCTGCAATGGAAGGATTGGGCATTGAGCTCCTGTTTGATGCGCTGACGGAACGTCTGGCGTCGCAAATGGTCGAGCATCAGTTGCGAATTCCTCCACAGTATCAAGGAAGATTCCGTAGTACATTCTTCCAAATGAAGTGTATTCAACGTGAGGAATACGACCAGGATGGTAACTTGTTGATCGATATTCGAATGCAGCAAGTAGATTGGTCTAGACTTGAAAAAAGAGAAGGGGCAGTTTTGACTGACTTTATAGTCACTTAAAGGACTGCTACAGTATAACGTCATATCAAATGATGGAGCTTTCTAATGGCGTGGAATGAGCCTGGAAATAACAACGGCAACAATGGCCGCGATAATGACCCTTGGGGTAATAATAATCGTGGTGGCCAGCGTCCTGGTGGCCGAGATCAAGGTCCGCCAGATTTAGATGAAGTGTTCAACAAACTGAGTCAAAAGCTGGGTGGCAAGTTTGGTAAAAAAGGCGGCGGTGGTTCCTCTATCGGCGGTGGCGGTGGTGCAATTGGCTTTGGTGTCATTGCGATCATTGCAATTGCGGTGTGGATTTTCGCTGGTTTTTACACCATCGGTGAAGCAGAGCGTGGTGTTGTACTGCGTTTAGGTAAATACGATCGTATCGTAGACCCAGGCCTTAACTGGCGTCCTCGTTTTATTGATGAATACGAAGCGGTTAACGTACAAGCGATTCGCTCACTACGTGCATCTGGTCTAATGCTGACGAAAGATGAAAACGTAGTAACGGTTGCAATGGACGTTCAATACCGAGTTGCTGACCCATACAAATACCTATACCGCGTGACCAATGCAGATGATAGCTTGCGTCAAGCAACAGACTCTGCGCTACGTGCGGTAATTGGTGATTCACTGATGGATAGCATTCTAACCAGTGGTCGTCAGCAAATTCGTCAAAGCACTCAAGAAACACTAAACCAAATCATCGATAGCTATGATATGGGTCTGGTGATTGTTGACGTGAACTTCCAGTCTGCACGTCCGCCAGAGCAAGTAAAAGATGCTTTTGATGACGCGATTGCTGCGCGTGAGGATGAAGAGCGTTTCATCCGTGAAGCTGAAGCTTACAAAAACGAAATCTTGCCGAAGGCAACGGGTCGTGCTGAACGTTTGAAGAAAGAAGCTCAAGGTTACAACGAGCGTGTAACTAATGAAGCATTGGGTCAAGTAGCACAGTTTGAAAAACTACTACCTGAATACCAAGCGGCTCCTGGCGTAACACGTGACCGTTTGTACATTGACGCGATGGAAGAGGTTTACACCAACACATCTAAAGTGTTGATCGACTCTGAATCAAGCGGCAACCTTTTGTACCTACCAATCGATAAATTGGCAGGTCAAGAAGGTCAAACAGACACTAAACGTAAATCGAAATCTTCTTCAACCTACGATCACATTCAACTAGAGTCTGAGCGTACACAAGAAGAAACATCGAACACGCAGTCTCGTTCAACAGGTACACGTCAAGGGAGATACTAAGAATGCGTAAGTTAATGATCCCTGTACTGGTAATCGCACTAGCATTGATGCTGATGTCTCTGTTTGTGATTCCTGAAGGTGAGCGCGGTATTGTGGTTCGATTTGGTCGTGTTCTTAAAGACAATAACGACATCACTCGAATTTATGAGCCGGGTCTGCATTTCAAAATGCCACTGTTTGATCGCGTGAAGCAGTTAGATGCGCGTATTCAAACGATGGATGGACGTGCTGACCGTTTCGTAACGTCAGAGAAAAAAGACGTTATCATCGATTCGTACGTGAAATGGCGTATTGAAGACTTCGGCCGTTACTACCTAGCAACAGGCGGTGGTAACTCTCTGACAGCTGAAGCACTTCTTGAGCGTAAAGTCACAGACGTACTTCGTTCTGAAATCGGTGCTCGTGAAATCAAGCAAATCGTTTCTGGTCCACGTAATGATGACGTGCTACCAGAAGACGCAAGCAGTGATGAAGTGAACACAGAAGCGGCACGTGAAGCGTTAGAAATTGATGGTGAACGTGACCTAATCATGTCGGATGTACTGCGAGATACTCGTGAAAGTGCAATGAAAGACTTGGGTGTTCGTGTTGTCGATTTCCGTATGAAGAAAATCAACCTTCCTGATGAAATCAGTGAGTCGATTTACCGTCGTATGCGCGCTGAGCGTGAGTCGGTAGCTCGTAAGCACCGTTCTCAAGGTCGTGAGAAAGCAGAAATCATTCGTGCACAAGCGGAACTTGAAGTAGCAACCATTCTTGCAGAAGCGGATAAAACCGCTCGTGTTACACGCGGTGAAGCGGATGCAGAAGCAGCGAAGATCTATGCGAATGCATACAACAAAGATCCTGAGTTCTTCAGCTTCCTACGTTCTCTAAGAGCATACGAAAAATCATTCAGCTCTAAGAACGACATTCTTGTTCTGGATCCGAAGAGTGACTTCTTCCAGTACATGAATAACGCGAAAGGTGCGAAAGCTGAATAAGCGAACCATCTGAAATCTAAAAAGGCTCCGTAAGGAGCCTTTTTTGTATCGGTTGTACCGTTGGTTTTGGTATGCCACCAAACATTAGCTCATCATAAATGCGATGACGGCTCCCGCCACCACAAGGCAGCCACCAATGCGCCGTAGCTGGTTGTCCGGTTGTTCACTTAGCTGTGCCACCATGTTTCGCCAGCCGTTTGGCGCGATCAAAGGGCCTATGCCTTCGACAATTAAAACAAGTCCAATCGCTAGCCAAATAGAGTCAGACATAAAGATTTCCAGTCGAATTTAGAAAAGTAAATATTATCAGTGATGTATTGATTTCGAAATGTACAGCGTTGATGAGATTACATTCTGGTATCAACTCTGTGAACAAAAAATGACTGCAAGAATTGCGATTCGGTGCTAGAATCCATTTTTAACTAGCAATCAGACTTGGAAAGATGGGAAATAACGTAGTCGTTCTAGGCACCCAATGGGGTGACGAAGGTAAAGGTAAAATTGTAGACCTTTTAACTGAAGATGCAAAATACGTGGTGCGCTACCAAGGCGGTCACAACGCAGGTCACACTCTTGTAATTGACGGTGAAAAAACCGTTCTTCACTTAATTCCATCAGGTATCCTTCGCGATAACGTAAAATGTGTTATCGGTAACGGTGTTGTACTATCACCTGAAGCTCTACTTAAAGAAATGAAACCTCTTGAAGAGCGTGGTATTCCAGTACGCGAACGTCTTTTCATTTCTGAAGCATGTCCTCTAATTCTTCCTTACCACGTTGCAATGGACCAAGCTCGCGAAATCGCTCGCGGTAAAAAAGCTATCGGTACAACTGGCCGTGGTATCGGTCCTGCATACGAAGATAAAGTTGCTCGTCGCGGTCTACGCGTTGGCGACCTATTCGATATGGAAGCTTTCGCAGAGAAACTTAAAGAAGTTATGGAATACCACAACTTCCAACTAGTTAATTTCTACAAAGCTGAGCCAGTAAGCTACGAAGCTGTGCTTGAAGAAGCAAAAGGCTACGCAGAGCTACTAACTTCAATGGTTATCGACGTAACTGACGAACTAGACGCAGCACGCAAGCGCGGCGACAAGATCATGTTCGAAGGTGCGCAAGGTACACTACTTGATATCGACCACGGTACTTACCCATACGTAACTTCTTCTAACACGACTGCTGGTGGTGTTGCTGCAGGTTCTGGTTTCGGTCCTCGTCACATCGGTTACATTCTAGGTATTGCGAAAGCATACTGTACTCGTGTTGGTGCTGGTCCATTCCCAACAGAATTGTACGATGGTCTAGAGAAGCAAGACCCAGTAGGTAAGCACCTAGGTACTGTAGGTCACGAGTTCGGCGCAACCACTGGTCGTCTACGTCGTACTGGTTGGTTCGATGCTGTAGCTATGCGTCGTGCAATCCAAATCAACTCTGTATCTGGTTTCTGCCTAACTAAGCTAGACGTACTAGATGGCCTAGAAGAGCTAAAAATCTGTACTGGCTACAAGATGGAAGATGGCTCTGTACTAGAAGTTTCGCCAATGGCTGCTGAAGCATTCGAAAAAGCGACGCCAATCTACGAAACAATGCCAGGTTGGTCTGAGAACACATTTGGTGCTAAGTCACTAGATGCTCTACCACAAGCAGCTCTAAACTACATCAAACGTATCGAAGAGCTAACGGGCGTACCAGTAGATATCATCTCAACTGGTCCAGACCGTAACGAAACTATCATTAAGGTTCACCCATTCGAAGCTTAATAAGTACTCGTTAGAGATTTTAAAAGCCGACCTCAAGGTCGGCTTTTTTGTATCTGAGATAAAAATACCCACAGAGATAAACAATCTGCATATGGCAAGTTATTGCCGTTAAGCTTAAGGAAGAGGCAAAAATTGTCTAAAGCTTAGCTTCTGATTGCCGATAAGTTTATCAAGCAGAGGAGATCCTTGGCTGATCTTTGGTTTCTCAGATACCTTGAAGAGTACGTTTATGAAGTTACGAACAGTGGCTGCTTCACTGTTACTGATGCTGTCTGCCACAACAGTGCGAGCGAGTGCTGCTGACGTTGGCGCGCCAGTCCCCATCTACACCGAAGCAGAACTGATAAAGCTTATTGAGCAGAATAAGCATTTACAACGCGTGCGCGCTGATAACTGCCAGCTGGTGGAAGATATCGTAGCTCGTGCGACTCGAATTAACTTGCCTGCTTACGAGTTCCTATATGGCGACATGTTGGCGTGGGGCGTATGTGTCGAGCAAGATGTCGAGCTGGGGCTCTACTACATGGAAAATGCCGCACAGCAAGGCTTACCTGCGGCATTAGAGCAGATTGGGCGTTACTATTCGCGCGGTACTTTGGTGCAACAAGACAAAGAGCGTGCGATTCCGTATTTGCGTGAAGCCGCTTCTATGGGTAATTTAAACGCGCGTATTCATCTGGCTGAATTGCTGCTACGCGATTACGGTAGTCCGTTGGACTATGAAGATGCTTACCGCTGGTTGTACAACTCGGTGACCGCCGATCAGCGTCAACACAAACGCATTGCCGTATTAAGGCGTGGGCTAGAACAGCGTATGCCACAAAACATCATTGCACGCGCAAAAAGGCGTGACATGTTCTGGTAGATCTCCAGAACATTCTCGGTAACTTCATACAACAAAGCCCACACTTCGTGGGCTTTGTTGTTTTCCCGATAGGTGAACGCGCTTAAACCACCTTATGTGGGCCAAAGCACTCGTAATGGAATTGTTCTTGAGGGACGCCAAGTTCTTGTAGCTGTTTCGCGACGTGCTGCATAAAGCCCACCGGACCACAGAAGTACACTTGTACGTTGTCTTGTTTGAGTGCGGCTTCGATTTCATGCAGGTTTACAAAGCCGGTAAAGTGGAAGTCTTCACCTATCTTGTCTTCTGCCGCTGGTTGGTTATACCAAATGAGCGCGTTCATGTTTTCTTTCGCCGTGACTAGCTGGTTTACGTGCTCTTTAAAGGCGTGGTGTTTGCTGTTTTCTGTTGCATGTACCCAAGTCACTGGCGCGTGATGTTCCGTCAAGCTTTCTAGCATTGACAGTGTTGGCGTAAGGCCGACACCTGCAGAAATCAGCACCACTGGTGTATTGGTGTCTACATCCATAAAGAAATCACCTGCCGGAGCGACCAGTTTTACTGTATCACCTATGCTCAGCTTATCATGCAGGTAGTTGGATACTTTACCGCCTTGTTCACGTTTTACGGAGATGCGGTAAGTGTTCTCTTGAACCGAAGAAGATAGGCTGTATTGACGGATCTCTTGGTTTTCAAACTTATCGCTGTTGATGTAGATGCCGAGGTACTGCCCAGGCTTGTACTTCGTCACTTTACTGCCATCCGTCGGTTTGAAAACAAAACTGCAAATGTGTTCACTTTCCAATTGTTTACCGACCAACTCAAACTCACGTAGCCCTCGCCAACCACCTTCTTGCGATGCATTCGCTTGATAGATTTGCTCTTCGCGCTGGATAAATACATTAGCCAATACGCCATAAGCTTCAGCCCACGCATCTAAAACTTCTTGGCCCGGATTGAATAACTCATCAATCGTAGCGATCAAATGTTTACCTACGATTTGATACTGATCTTTCGTGATCAAAAAGCTGGTGTGTTTATGCGCAATTTTCTCCACTGCGCCAAGTAGAGCAGGCAAGTTTTCAATGTTAGCAGCGTATGCACAGATGGCATTGAATAGCGCTTCACGCTGATCGCCATTACGCTGGTTGCTCATGTTGAAAATGTCTTTTAACTCAGGGTTGTGAGTAAACATGCGGTCATAGAAGTGAGCGGTCAGTTTTGGTCCTGTTTCTGCGATTAGTGGCGCGGTCGCTTTCACGATCTCAATGGTTTGATTGCTGAGCATAAGAACTTCCTATTTTTAAGTTGTATTTGTAATGCATGTTTAAAGTTGTATCTCAAATGTATCTTTCGATCAAGAAAAGATTTACACTTTTGTCGATAGCGTAAGTTAGTTGTTTCGTCACTGACATTGAGCTATTAAGTCGCACTCTGGGAGAGAACATGCAGTTAACGAGCTTTACTGATTATGCGCTGAGAACCTTGATTTACTTAGCATCATTGCCAAAAAATGAGCTGACCAATATCACCGAAGTGACGGATTTGTTTGGTGTGTCTCGTAATCATATGGTCAAAGTAATCAACCGTTTAGGGCAGCTAGGCTACGTGCATACCGTGCGCGGTAAAAACGGTGGTATTCGCTTGATGAAGCCAGCGTCTGAGATCACCGTTGGTGGTGTCGTGCGAGATTTGGAGCCGTTAGATTTGGTCAATTGTGGGGTGGAGTTTTGCCACATTACTCCTGCATGCCGCCTCAAAGATAAGCTTGCCAAAGCAAAAAGTGCCTTCCTCGCCGAGTTGGATGAGTGCACCATTGAATCCTTACTGAGCGATAACTCTGAGCTTTTGATCCTGCTTGCTCGCCCTTAGTTTATTTGCAGTTCCAGAGTCGATCTCGATCATTCTTTTTTCAAAGCAATTCTGTAGGTTATCGAGAGACTCAGATATACTAGCTCTATACCTTCCTTGCTAGATAGGCGTGCCTATGTCAGACAATATTCCAAACGATCCATTCGCAGATCGTGAATCCCAAAATTACGAAAATCCAATTCCAAGCCGAGAGTTCATCCTCGAGTTCCTTGAGCAAGCGGGCGTACCAATGAATCGCAATGACTTGTTCGAAGCTTTAAAGTTAGCGGGCGAAGAGCAATACGAAGGGTTGCGCCGCCGTTTACGTGCCATGGAACGAGATGGTCAACTGGTGTTTACCCGCCGTCAGTGCTACGCATTGCCTGAAAAACTTGAAATGGTGAAAGGTTACGTGATTGGCCACAAAGATGGTCACGGTTGGGTACGTCCAGAAGGCAGCGTCGGCAAGGACGATGATATTTTGCTGCCACATCACCAAATGAAGAACATCATTCATGGTGATTTCGTGCTGGTGCAACCAACAGACAACAGCAAGCGTGGTCGTCGTGAAGGTCGCTTAGTTCGCGTACTTGAAGAGCGCAATAGCCAGATTGTTGGCCGCTTCTTCCTTGAGTACGGCTACTCATATGTTGTGCCGGATGATTCGCGCATCAGCCAAGATATTCTGATCCCGAACGAGCACAAAGCTGGCGCTCGTATGGGTAACGTCGTGGTGATTGAAATTACCGATCGTGGTTCTCGCTCGCGTGGCATGATGGGTAAAGTGGTTGAAGTTCTTGGCGAAAATATGGCGCCAGGTATGGAAACACAAATCGCAATTCGCACCCATCAAATCCCTTATGAGTGGCCAGAAGCGGTCGAAAAACAAATCGTAAACTTGGGCGAAGAAGTCCCTGAAGAAGCGAAAGTTGGTCGTGTTGACTTGCGTGAATTGCCGCTCGTTACCATTGATGGTGAAGATGCGCGAGACTTCGATGACGCCGTTTTCTGTGAGAAGAAAAAAGATGGTGGTTGGCGTCTTTGGGTCGCAATCGCAGACGTAAGCTACTACGTGCGCCCAGATTCAGCGTTAGACAAAGAAGCCATCAACCGTGGTAACTCTGTGTACTTCCCATCGCAAGTTGTCCCAATGTTGCCTGAAGTGCTTTCAAACGGTTTGTGTTCGCTTAACCCGCAAGTGGATCGCTTGTGTATGGTGTGTGAGATGACCATTTCTGAAAGCGGTAAGCTCTCAAGCTACAAGCACTACGAAGCGGTAATGAATTCCCACGCTCGTCTCACATACAGCAAAGTGAGCGCGATTCTTGAAGGTGATGAAGAACTGCGTGAACGCTACCAGCCACTCGTGTCGCATCTTGAAGAGTTGCACGCGATGTACAAAGTGTTGAAAGAAGCGCGTGATCAACGTGGTGCGATTGAGTTTGAGACCGTCGAAACCAAATTCATTTTTAATGCTGAGCGCAAGATTGAAAGCATTGAGCCAGTGATTCGTAATGATGCGCATAAGATCATCGAAGAATGTATGATCTTAGCTAACATTGCCTCGGCATCATTGGTAGAAAAAGCCAAAGAGCCTGCACTGTATCGTATTCACGAATCTCCGGGTGAGCTGCGCTTGCAAGGCTTCCGCGATTTCCTTAGTGAGCTAGGTTTAGAGTTGAAAGGTGGTTTAGAGCCTTCTCCAACAGACTACGCCGATCTCGCGCGTCAAATTGCAGGTCGTCAAGACCAAGAGCTTATCCAAACTATGCTGCTGCGCTCCATGAAGCAAGCGGTGTACAACGCGGACAACGCAGGCCACTTCGGTTTGGCGCTTAAGCGTTACGCGCACTTTACGTCACCAATTCGTCGTTACCCAGACTTGTTGCTGCACCGTGCTATCAAGTATTTGATCGCTAAAGAAGAAGGCCGCAACCAAGACCGTTGGACGCCAACGGGTGGTTACCATTACTCATTCGATGACATGGACTTCTACGGCGAACAATGTTCAATGACAGAGCGCCGCGCTGATGATGCAACGCGTGAAGTTGCGGATTGGTTGAAGTGTGAATACATGCAAGATCACGTCGGCGATGAGCTGGAAGGTGTGATTGCTAACGTCACCAGTTTTGGCTTCTTCGTGCGTTTGACCGATCTGCATATCGATGGTTTGGTGCACATTTCAACGCTTGCGAACGACTACTACCAGTTTGACCCTATTGGTCAAAGACTTATCGGTGAAAGCTTCGGTAACATCTACCGTCTGGGTGATGCGGTCAAAGTAAAAGTGCTGGCTGTTAACCTAGATGACAAGCAAATTGACTTTGAATTGGTCGAAACAAGTCGTAAGCTACGCGGCGAAGGTAAGACAGCTAAGAAACGAGCTGCGGAAGCGAAACGCAAAGCCAAAGAGAAAAAACGTGCGGCGACACGTTCTTCATCAAAAGAAAGTGCTACAGCGCGCGCTGTTCCTGCTATTGAGCCAACTAAGCGCCCAGAACAAACGGATTCTGGCCGTAAACGCAAAGGGCCAAAACGTGGGGATGACGACAGCGCAAAGAAGCCAAAGGTGAAGAAAGCCCACAAGAAAAAGCCACACAGTAAGCCAAAGAAAACCAAGCGCACTAAGCAAGACGCGCAGTAGGCTGAAGCGCCAATCTGTTACCGCAGATTGGCGGTGAGCGAAGCACAGAAACAGGTTAAGTAATGAGTAACGAATTTATTTACGGCATTCATGCCGTGAAAGCGGTATTGGAACGAGAACCAGAACGTTTTATTGAAGCGTACGTTCTAAAAGGACGCCAAGACGATCGCCTAATGCCAATCTTGAACGATTTGCAGGTGTGTGGTGTTTCTATCCAACAAATGACGCGTAAAACCTTGGATGACAAAGCACATGGTGCAAACCACCAAGGCATCATCGCGCGCGTAAAACCAGCAAAACAGCTGAACGAAAACGACATCGACGACATCCTAGCGCAGCATGAGACACCGTTGCTATTGGTTTTGGATGGCGTGACTGACCCTCACAACCTTGGTGCCTGTTTACGTAACGCCGATGCTGCTGGTGTTGCTGCGATTATCGTTCCTAAAGATCGATCAGCACCAATGAATGCAACAGTAAGCAAAGTAGCCTGTGGCGCTGCAGAAGTGGTGCCTTTGATTCGTGTAACCAACCTAGCGCGCACAATGCGTACTCTGCAAGAGCAGGGCATCTGGTTCGTGGGTACGGCGGGTGAAGCGACACACGACATTTATCAAGCAAAACTGACTGGTCCTCTGGCAATTGTCATGGGCGCAGAAGGTGATGGCATGCGCCGCCTAACGCGAGAAACTTGCGATGATTTGATTAAAATCCCAATGGCAGGTAGCGTATCAAGTTTGAATGTGTCGGTTGCATCAGGCATCTGTTTATTCGAAGCAGTTCGTCAGCGCTTGGCTGCGAAGTAAGCGAATGAGACCATATGTCACTGAGCCCAAAGGCTTAGTGGCTTGAAGAATCAAACACATAGGATGGGAAACCATCCTTTGTTATTTTTAGCTAGGGAAATTATGACTCAACAAGATATTAAACTGATTGCGTTCGATCTGGATGGCACATTGTTGGACAGCGTACCTGATTTGGCCGTTGCTGCAGACCAAGCGGTACAAGCTTTGGGTTACCCTGCAGTATCGGAAGAGCAAGTACGTGATTACGTAGGTAACGGTGCTGACGTCCTGATTGGCCGCGCACTAAGCCAAAGCATGACCATCAGTATCGATCTTAGTGAAGACCTGTGTGCAAAAGGACGCGAGCTGTTTGATGACTTTTACGCGCAAAGCGGTCATCAGCTGAGCCATCTTTACCCAACAGTAAAAGAGACGCTAGAAGAGCTACATCAGGCAGGCTTTACGATGGCACTTGTAACGAACAAACCATCGAAGTTTGTGCCAGAAATTCTAGAGCAACATGGCATCGCAAAATACTTTGTGGACGTATTGGGGGGTGATGCATTCCCTGAGAAAAAACCAAACCCAGTCGCACTGAACTGGTTGATGGAAAAACATCAGGTGAAAGCGAGCGAAATGCTGATGGTTGGCGACTCGAAGAATGACATCCTTGCGGCGAAAAACGCAGGTTGTGCTTCGTTTGGTTTAACATACGGTTACAACCATGGTGAGCCTATTTCAGCTTCAAACCCAGATTTTGTCGCAGACAGTTTATCTGAATTATTGGAAGTAGTAGCCGTTTCTGCATAACGGCAACAAAAGAGCTTCCAAAATACTTGTTAATGAGTACACTGAGTAAACCGTGCGCTAAAAGCCGCACGGTTTTTCATTTTAATTAGATTAAGAAGTCAAAGGAATCATTCTAATGAGCAAACCCATCGTATTGAGTGGTGTTCAACCGTCAGGTGAACTAAGTATCGGTAACTACTTGGGTGCTCTACGTCAATGGCAGCAGATGCAAGACGATTATGATTGCCAATACTGTGTTGTAGACCTTCACGCGGTTACGGTTCGCCAAGATCCTAAAGCCCTACATGAAGCGACTCTAGACGCATTGGCGATCTGTCTGGCAGTTGGTGTTGATCCGAAGAAGAGCACGCTATTTGTTCAGTCACACGTACCAGAGCATGCTCAACTTGGTTGGCTTCTTAACTGTTACACTCAAATGGGTGAACTGAGCCGTATGACTCAGTTTAAAGACAAGTCTGCACGTTACGCGAACGACGTAAACGTGGGTCTGTTTGATTACCCAGTGCTAATGGCAGCAGACATCCTGCTTTACGGCGCACACCAAGTGCCAGTAGGTAGCGACCAGAAGCAGCACCTAGAATTAGCGCGTGATATCGCAACGCGTTTCAACAACATTTACTCGCCAGAAAGCCCAATCTTTACGGTGCCTGAGCCATATATTCCAACGGTTAACGCGCGCGTAATGAGCCTTCAAGATGCGACGAAGAAAATGTCGAAGTCTGATGATAACCGTAAGAACGTTATCACGCTGCTTGAAGAGCCGAAATCGATCATCAAGAAGATCAACAAAGCGCAAACGGATACCGAAACGCCACCAAGCATTCGCCATGATGTTGAAAACAAAGCGGGTATTGCTAACCTAATGGGTCTTTACTCTGCAGCGACAGGCATGAGCTTTGAAGAGATTGAAGCGAAATACAAAGGCGTTGAAATGTACGGCCCATTCAAGAAAGACGTGGGTGAAGCGGTTGTTGCGATGCTTGAGCCAATTCAAGAAGAATACCGTCGTATTCGCGCAGATCGCGCGTTTATGGATGAAGTGATGAAGCAAGGCGCGGAGAAAGCATCGGCTCGCGCGGCGGAAACACTGAAGAAAGCATACGAAGCTGTCGGTTTTGTTGCTCGTCCGTAATCTCAAGTAATCCAATACCCAAAAAGCTCCACTTCGGTGGAGCTTTTTTTATGTGCTGAGAAAATTACTCAAAGGGCGTGTTGTCCATACAGCGCTCCATATCATAGTACTCAACGCGGCCACGAGCGCCTAAAAACGACGATTTTACTACCATCCCACGATCCACATAATAAGTAAGGAAAACACAGGATATCTCGTAACTTAACTGTTTGATTTTATATGGCTCCCAGTAATAGTCTGGTCCAGGCAGGTGGGCACGAAAAGAAATGACACCATCGTCACTGACTTCAAACTCTTCCATTCCCTTGAACTCATTTTTTGCTGATTGGATAGTTTTTTGATTAGCGGTTGGGTAAAGCGGTTCAGAAGATGTTAGCTGACAACCTGTCATAAGCCCAAACGCGGAGAGAGCCAGCCCAATACGTTGAATTGTTTTCATTGATTTTTCCACGATAGATGATGGATGAGATCTTATTGTCTCGCGTTGGTTTTATAACGCTTGTGTATGTTTTTCTCCACTGTGTTGTCGGAATTTATCATTTTTGATTGATAAAAATTTGAAGTGTAAATGGCGAGTGCGCAAAGCGGGGGAGTAAATAACAAGCGAGAGCCTGAAAGAAACCAAAGTAGCAATATTACTAAATTAGTAATTAATTATATTTAATGAAGCATGAAAGCGCTCGAAATAATAACTTGGTGTACCAAGGAAGTATTGATGTATTCCATAACATGGAATGAAAAAATAAACTGAGCAATTAGTCTAATTTTGCTTTCCTGCTGCACTACTGGACTGTATTTATTACAAAATATGTTTGAATACGCTGTTTTGGCATATTTTTATAGATTCACATGTGATTTATTTCACGGCTTTTACTGCTCTTTCTTATTTATTTCATAAATAAACCTGATAGTAGACGCAAATGGTAGGCTCTGATCGGAGCTTAGTTTGCATTTAAATAAATATCAGGTACGACAATGGACACGTTAATCAAACCCTCAATACTTGCATTAACCATCGCCAGTGCGCTTAGCGCTAACGCGAATGCAGAAATTATCATTTCCCAGTACGTAGAAGGTGGCTCGTATAATAAAGCGGTCGAGATCGCGAATACCGGTGATGCCGCAGTCACGCTAACAGGTTATGAGCTAGCGAAATCATCTAATGGTGGTGGAACTTGGGGCAGCAAGATCGATTTGAGCCAAGTGACGTTGCAAGCGAAGCAGGTGTTTGTTCTGGCCCATGGCGATGCCAGCGATGCGATTAAAGCAGTGGCTGACCAGACCGATAAAAACGTGGCGAACTTTAATGGTGACGATCCTCTCGCACTATTAAAAGATGGTGAAGTTCACGACATGGTCGGCGTGATGGGTGGTGTAGCATTTGGCAAAGACGCCACTTTGGTACGTAACGGTGACGCACTGACGCCTTCTGCGACTTTCCAATCTTCTCAATGGACAACGTTAGCGAAAGACAACATTGATGGCTTGGGCGAGCTGAATGCAGCTGAGCCACCTGCAGCATTTGTGTGTGAAGTGGATGGACACGCGCCAACGTTCACATCCATTCAAGACATTCAAGGTGAAGGTGCTTCTTCGCCATTTATCGATGGTTACCCATACATTACGACAGAAGAGCATTTTGTTACTGGTGTCGTGAGCGCTGTTACTAGCGGTTTGACGAAAGGCTTCTACCTGCAAGCTATCGAGAACGATAACAACGATAAGACGTCAGAAGGTCTATTTATTCATACGAACGCCGCAGATACCGAGCTAAAGCCTGGTGACGTAGTTTGTGTGAAAGGTAAGGTTCAGGAGTACTACAGCAATACTCAGCTTTCTTCTGACGCAACCAGCTATGTAAAAACTGGCACGTCAGACATTTCATTGGTGACGCCGCTTGTGATCAAAGAAGGCGAAACTCTGCGTGATGCATTAGAGCGCCATGAAGGGATGCAAGTGACGCTGAACTCAGCCAGTGATTTGTTTGTTACTCGTAACTTCTCTTACGATTACGATTCAAAACGTAACAACATGATGTTGTCGCACCAAGCTCCGCTCTTTAAGCCAACTCAGCTTCACGCAGCAAACAGTGCAGAAGCCGTCGCGCTAGCAAAACAAAATGCAGAGAATCGAGTTTTCCTAGAATCTGATGCCAAAGCACCGAACGGCAAAATTCCTTACTACCCTGAGTTTGGTCAAGATTTGGATCAAGACGGTTCATCTGAACAGCACATTCGCTTAGGTTCGCGCGTTGAAGGTTTACAGGGCGTAGTGAATTACAGCTACAACGAATACCGTCTGATCGCGACGAACGATGTAAACAACACTAACTTTGTGGCAACGGGTGATGGTTTTGATGTAGAGCGTAAAGCGGCGCCAGCTATCGTAGAGTCGGATTTACGCGTTGCAAGCTTTAACGTGCTTAACTACTTCACTTCGGTTGCAGACAGCGGAAACAACAACCCGATAGGCCAAAACCGTGGCGCGACGAATCACGATGAGTTCTTGATCCAACAAGCGAAGATCGTGTCTGCGATGAACAAGATGGATGCTGACATCATTGGTTTGATGGAAGTGGAGAATAACGGCTTCGGTGATGGCAGTGCTGTGCAAAACTTGGTGGATGCATTGAATGCGGAAATCGATGACGCAGATGATCATTACACTTACGTTGAAATCGCAGATAAAGACAAGTACCAAGAAGAGTACTTCGGAAGCGATGCGATCATGGTTGCTATCTTGTACCGCGCGAAAGTGGTCACGCCAAAAGAAGCGGCGAAAGTGATCTTCACGCCAGAGCAGCACATTGCCGAAAACACCATTACTCGTAAAGATGGTGCTGAGAGCAACCCTGCGTACGACAAATACCAACGTCACAGCTTGTTGCAAACCTTCACGGTACAAGAGAGCGGTGAAGATCTTTCTATCGTCGTTAACCACTTTAAATCGAAAGGTTCTGAATGTATTGAAGAGTGGATCGCTGGCGTAGAAGACTCGGAGCCTGCGGATCTGCAAGGCAACTGTAACAACTTCCGTGTTTCTGCTGCGCATGCAGTGGGTGAAGCGTTGAAAGACGTGAAAGGCGATGTGTTGCTGATGGGGGATCTCAATGCGTATGGTATGGAAGATCCACTACTGACACTGACCGACTACTCGAAAGAGAAATACGGACGTGATATCTACACAGCGGGTTACACCACAATCAACGGTGGTGAGTTGCAAGTTGAGCAAACGCAAATCAAACAAGGTTACGGCCTGAACAACCTTAATACCTTGCTGCATGGCACAGACACGTTCTCGTACACCTATTCTGGTGAGCTGGGCAATTTAGACCACGCCTTGGCAAGCAACAGCTTGGCGCAAAAAGTGGTAGCGATTGAAGATTGGCACATTAACTCACTAGAAAGTAACTTGTTTGAGTACGGCAGCAAATACACAGGTGATATGCCGAAATACAAAGACGCGTTCTCGGCATCTGACCACGATCCTGTGATCATCGCGATTGATTTACCTGATACGGATATCGATTTACCGAAAGCGGGTGAAAACTTAGCGGTAGATGTACGTTTGCCACCAAACGCGGTTGCAGGTGACATCGTGACTGTTAGCTTAACCGTCGCGACTCAAGCTACCGCTGTAAGTAGTGACGCGAAAGCTTACTCAGCGAGCAAGACTTTAGATCAAACGGACATTAAAGCGCGCAGCGTGAATGTTGAGTTTGAACAGGCGCCAGAGCAAGGTAACTACCAACTGGAAGAGAAAGTGACAGACTCGACTGGCAACGTCGTTAAGTTTAGCTCTGCTCGTGCAGTCTCTATGACTCAACCTGAAACGGGCACCACAGATTCGAAAGACTCTGATGGTGGTTCGTTTGGGTTTGGTGCACTGCTAGCAATGCTTGGACTTGGTTTGTTCCGCCGCCGCCGTTAAGCCACTCCTTTCCTAAAAACATAGCTGTAAAACTCAAAGGCCAGCCGATGCTGGCCTTTTTATTGCGCAAAGACTTGCCTTTCTAATTGGGTGTTGCAAAATACCGCCCTCAATTGTGGTAAACCAGACAATTGATCCTTAAGCCTTGCCAAAACGGATTGGAGCAGCCGACACGTTATGTTGTTGATCATCGATAACTACGATTCTTTCACTTATAACCTTTACCAATACTTTTGCGAGCTTGGTGCTCAGGTAAAGGTCGTGCGCAATGACGAAATCGACATTCAAGGTATCGAAGCCCTCAATCCAACCCATTTGGTGATTTCCCCTGGGCCTTGTACGCCAAACGAAGCGGGTATTTCCCTGCAAGCGATAGAGCATTTTGCCGGTAAGCTTCCTATTTTGGGGGTGTGCCTTGGCCATCAAGCCATTGCGCAAGTGTTCGGTGGTGAAGTTGTGCGTGCGAGACAAGTCATGCATGGTAAAACATCGCCTATTCGCCACACGGGTCGCAGTGTGTTTAAAAATCTAAATAACCCACTTACGGTAACCCGCTACCACTCTCTTGTGGTGAAAAATGGCACGTTACCCGATGTGTTTGAATTGACCGCTTGGACGGAGCTGCCTGATGGAAGCATGGACGAAATAATGGGATATCAGCACAAAACCCTGCCTATTGATGCTGTGCAGTTTCATCCAGAATCAATCAAAACTGAGCAAGGACATGAGCTGTTAGCCAACTTTCTTGCACGCAGAGCGATCTGATCTCGATCACTTTTCTTAACAAATTGTTCATCTTTTTGACGGTGTAAGTGGAATGCAAAACTATGCGTTTCATGGTTGATGGTCTGCTTATGCACGCCATTTTGACTTGTCTAACCCCTGTATTACATAACTTTTATAAAAATTCACTTCTCTATTTTACTTTCTTGATGCATAAATACTCATAAGTAGTGATTAATGGCAGTTGCGCAGCAATACGAAAAGAATAAATCACTATTGAAATGGTTAATTAAATGTAAATACAATGCCGCAATAGCTTAAATGCAAAACATTATTTGCTGGCAACGATGGCCGGTTAAATTCGCTTATCTGCTACGCATGCGGTATCAAGAAGGAATGTGCAATGACAACGGAAATTAAAGTAGAGCGCGGTTTATTCGATGAGGTGATGGTACCTTGCTATAACCCGATGGAAATGATCCCTGTAAGAGGCAAAGGCTCACGTATTTGGGATCAGGACGATAACGAGTACATCGACTTTGCTGGTGGTATTGCAGTGAGCTGCTTGGGTCATTGTCATCCAGTAATGGTTGATGCGTTGACTGAGCAAGGCAACAAGCTGTGGCATCTAAGTAACGTGATGACGAACGAGCCGGCACTTCGCCTTGCGAAAAAGCTAACTGAAGTGAGCTTTGCTGAGCGCGTATTCTTTGCTAACTCGGGCGCAGAAGCCAACGAAGCGGCACTGAAATTAGCACGCCGTTACGCGGCAGATGTTCATGGCCCTGAAAAATCAGAAATCATCGCATTTAAACAAGGTTTCCACGGTCGTACATTCTTTACTGTGACGGTTGGCGGTCAAGCGGCTTACTCAGACGGTTTTGGTCCTAAGCCAGGCGATGTTACGCACTTACCATACAACGACATCGAAGCACTTCAAGCACACATGTCAGATCGCACATGTGCAGTTATGATGGAGCCGCTACAAGGTGAAGGCGGTATCGTGCCACCAACTCCGGAATTTGCCCAAGCAGTACGTGAACTGTGTGACAAGCACAACGCGCTACTTATCTTTGATGAAGTTCAAACGGGTAACGGACGTACTGGTCATTTCTATGCTTACCAAGGTCTAGGCATCACGCCAGACATTCTAAGCACAGCAAAATCACTGGGTGGTGGTTTCCCTATCGGCGCAATGCTAACAACAGCAAAACTGGCTGAGCATCTGAAAGTGGGCACTCACGGTTCAACATACGGTGGTAACCCATTGGCATGTGCAGTGGCAGAAGCGGTCGTTAACGAAGTGACAAAACCAGAAGTGCTTGCTGGTGTTTTAGAGCGCGAAGCGCTGTTCCGCGCAGGTCTAGAAAAGATCAATGCGAAGTACAACCTATTCTCTGAAGTTCGTGGCAAAGGTCTATTGCTAGGCGCTGCGCTGAATGAAGAGTGGCAAGGCCGTGCACGTGATGTGCTGGTTGCTGCAGGTAAACAAGGTCTATTGGTATTGGTTGCGGGTGCCAATGTCGTGCGTTTCACACCATCACTTGTTATCACACAACAAGAAATTGAAGAAGGCTTGGCGAAACTGGATAAAGCTATCGCGACTTTAGTTTAAGCGCGATATCAGTTTAAACGTCAACGCAGACACCCCCGTCAAGGATCTCTGATGGGGGAATTGTTCCTACAATATAGTTAGGATCTTCTTGCATCTGGAGGGAGTATTGATGCTAGTAGTTCGCCCTATCGCGATGTCGGATTACGACGCGCTGCACACCTGTGCGGTGGAGTCTGGTCACGGATTTACATCTCTACCGGTTAACGAAGAACTGTTAACCAATCGAATCAAACACTCGGAGTACAGCTTTGGTAAGCCCGACGTGACCGAACCCGGTGACGAAGGCTACCTAATGGTGGGTTTTGACTCTGAATCGGGTGAGGTTGCGGGTACCACCGGAATCGAAGCATCTATTGGCTGGGACGTACCGTTCTACTCATATCACATCAGTAAAGTGGTTCACTCTTCGCCAAAACTCGGCGTAAATAACGTCGTTAAGCTATTGACATTTGGCAACAACTACACGGGGAACAGTGAGATTTGTACGCTGTTCCTACGCGAAAAATATCGCCAGGGCTTAAATGGCCGTCTGATGTCTAAGTGCCGTTTTCTTATGATGGCGGAGCACCCAGAGCGTTTCTCTAAAACCATCTTTGCCGAGATGCGTGGCGTCTCTGATGCGAATGGTAATTCTCCATTCTGGCAATGGTTACAAGAGCATTTCTTCTCTATTGATTTCACACTTGCAGATTATCTTACCGGCATCGGCAAGAAAGGCTTTATCGCTGACTTAATGCCAAAGCTGCCAATTTACATCAACCTATTGAGCCCAGAAGCCCAAGCGGTGATTGGTCAAGTGCATGACAACACGCGCCCAGCGCTGAAGCTGCTAGAGCGTGAAGGATTTACCAACCGTGGCTACGTCGACATCTTCGATGGCGGTCCAACGGTTGAATGTGACTTACGCAATATCGAATCGGTACGTCATTCATTCCGTGCTCAAGTCAAAATCTCAGCGCATACCAGCACTCAAGACTTCTTGATGTGTAACTCGTCATTCGAGAACTTCCGTGCCGCTGCAGCAAAAGCCGCTTACGACGCAGAAACGCAAAGCGTTGTGCTGGCGCCTGAATTAGCTGATGCGCTCTTGGTGAAGGAAGGGGATTTCGTTCGCCTTCTACCGCAGTAACAGACGACAGAATTTAAGGATAGTAACAATGACACATTGGATTGCAGGTGAATGGGTACAAGGTCAGGGTGAAGAGTTTGTGTCTCTGTCGCCGTACAACCAAGAAGTAATTTGGCGCGGTAACGGTGCAACGGCGGAACAAGTAGACCAAGCCGTTGCTGCAGCGCGTGCTGCGTTCGTCGAATGGAAAAAACGTCCATTCGCTGAACGCGAAGCAATTGTGTTGGCTTTTGCTGAAAAAGTGAAAGAAAACAGTGAAAAAATTGCCGAAGTTATCGCGAAAGAAACGGGTAAACCAATTTGGGAAACGCGCACAGAAGCGGCTGCAATGGCTGGAAAAATCGCTATTTCTATTCGTGCCTACCATGACCGTACTGGTGAAGCGACTCGCGAAGCTGCGGGCAACCAGATTGTATTGCGACATCGCCCTCTTGGCGTAATGGCGGTGTTTGGGCCATATAACTTCCCTGGTCACTTACCGAATGGCCACATCGTTCCTGCCTTGCTAGCGGGGAACACAGTTGTGTTCAAACCATCTGAGCAAACGCCTTGGACTGGCGAGCTAGCTATGAAATTGTGGGAAGACGCGGGTTTGCCAAAAGGCGTGATCAACCTTGTTCAAGGTGCGAAGGAAACCGGTATTGCGTTGGCTGATGCGAAAGGTATTGATGGCATTCTGTTTACGGGCAGTGCGAACACGGGTCACATTCTGCATCGTCAGTTTGCAGGTCAACCAGGCAAGATGTTAGCGCTAGAAATGGGCGGCAACAACCCGATGGTCATCTCTGATAACTACGGTGATTTGGATGCAACGGTGTACACCATCATCCAATCGGCATTCATCAGTGCTGGTCAACGTTGTACTTGTGCTCGTCGTCTATACGTGCCGTTTGGTGAGAAAGGGGATGCTCTGATCACTAAGCTGGTGGAAGCGACGAAAAACATTCGCATGGATCAACCATTCGCAGAACCTGCGCCATTTATGGGCCCACAAATCTCTGTGGCTGCGGCGAAGTTCATTCTTGATGCGCAAGCAAACCTGCAATCTCTAGGCGGTGAAAGCTTAATTGAAGCGAAAGCAGGAGAGGCGGCGTTTGTTTCTCCAGGCATCATCGATGTGACTAACATTGCCGAGTTGCCAGATGAAGAATACTTCGGACCACTGCTGCAAGTCGTGCGCTATGAAGGTTTGGATAAAGCCGTAGAGCTGGCGAATGACACGCGCTTTGGCCTGTCGGCAGGTCTTGTATCAACAGACGATCAAGAATGGGAATACTTTGTTGACCACATTCGCGCAGGCATCGTAAACCGCAACCGTCAATTGACGGGCGCAAGTGGTGACGCCCCATTTGGTGGCCCTGGAGCATCAGGCAACCTTCGTCCAAGCGCGTACTACGCGGCGGATTACTGTGCTTATCCTATGGCATCTATGGAAGGGCAGGCGACGGAATTACCTGCGACATTGAGCCCAGGCGTGACGCTTTAAGTTTCAATAACAGGGTCACGACCATGCATCGTGGCCCAATGTGCTGACGCATCATTTAGGTTTGGGTAGTACGCGTTGGCATTACACGGCAAGTGAGCACAGACTCAGAAAGCGTGTTTGACTGACTGACATTTACCGTCACAGGTTGATGGTTGCTCGTTCATTATTCTGGACAGCTTTTGGGCTGTGAACGAGCGGCCACACTCTTATCTTAATCCTACATCTCGTAACAAGGAGTCGTTATGACGCCCGATGTGTTATTTGAATCGCTATGGCAAGACTACATCCAACGTCTTTGTCCTTCTGCTGCTAAGGTGCATCAGCTTCTACAAGAAGATGAGGCTCTGATTAATGATCATATTGCTTTACGCACTTTCAATGTTGAGCCGTTAGGTATCGAGACATTGGCGAAACCGTTTTTAGCTGCTGGCTATAAAGCGTGTGGGGACTACATATTTGAGAGCAAAAAACTGGTCGCAAAACACTATGAGCACCCAGATCCGAAGCAGCCTAAAGTCTTCATCAGTGAGCTGAAAGTCGAAGAGTGTTCGCCAGAGCTGCAGGCTATTGTGGCGAAACTGGTTGCGCAAGTGGATGCTGACAAACTGTCGGGCAGTGCATTTCTGCATGGCGGTCGCTTATGGGATCTAAGCTTTGCTGATTACCAAACGTTGGCTAAAGAGAGCGAGTATGCGTCTTGGCTGGCCGCGCACGGTTATGGTGCTAATCACTTTACGGTGAGTGTGAATCAGCTGAATCAACACGATGAAGTCAAACAGGTTAACGACCATCTTCGTCAGTCAGGGTTTGTGATCAATGAGTCGGGCGGTGAGGTGAAGGGCTCGCCGGAAGTGCTGCTTGAGCAATCGTCGACGATGGCAGACAAAGTGCCAGTGACCTTCGAAGAAGGTTCGGAAATTATTCCAGGTGGCTTTTACGAGTTTGCTAAACGTTACCCAATGGAGAATGGCGAGTTGTATCCAGGATTTGTTGCAGCATCAGCAGACAAAATTTTTGAAAGTACTAATGGCTAAACGCCATGGAATACCTTGGGTTAACGTTGCTGTTTGTTAGCCTCTTGCGACCTAGGGTTTGACTGAGTTGCAAGTTAAATAACAAGGTAAATAAAAAGCCACCAATGTCGCCATTGGTGGCTTTTATAATTTTGTTCGTGTCACTCTAAATTGAGATTAACGAGTACCGTAAACAACGATAGTTTTACCGTGCGCAGAGATTAGGTTCTGCTCTTCTAGCATCTTCAAGATACGACCTACTGTCTCACGAGAACAGCCAACGATTTGACCGATTTCTTGACGAGTGATCTTGATTTGCATGCCGTCTGGGTGAGTCATCGCATCTGGTTGTTTAGCAAGGTTCAGAAGCGTCTGAGCGATACGACCAGTTACGTCTAGGAACGCTAGGTCACCCACTTTTTGGCTAGTTACTTGAAGACGACGAGCCATCTGCGCAGAAAGACGCATTAGGATGTCTGGGTTTACTTGGATAAGCTGACGGAACTTCTTGAAAGAAATTTCAGCAACTTCACAAGGAGATTTAGCGCGAACCCAAGCTGTACGCTCTTGGTCTTCTTCGAATAGACCAAGTTCACCAATAAAGTCTCCTTGGTTTAGGTAAGAAAGAATCATTTCCTTACCTTCTTCGTCCTTGATAAGAACCGCAACAGAGCCTTTAACGATGTAGTACAACGTTTCAGCTTTTTCACCTGCGTGAATTAGCGTGCTCTTTGATGGGTACTTATGAATATGACAGTGTGAAAGAAACCACTCTAATGTTGGGTCGGTTTGAGGTTTACCTAGAACCATAATATCTCACTTCCTCTGCAGGGTACGCTTGCGCTATCCATATTTTAGCTAAGCCTGAATTAGGCTTACTAGAATAAGAGCACTTTTTATATGCTGCAAGCTCTCTTGTGTTTCGGTAAGAAATAGTATCCTTTTTCGAAAACGATTTCTTGATTTTAATCGTGCCATGATTGAGATTTTGTAAGCAAAACTGTGCACATGATCACGGTATGAAAAGTAAACATCTAGCCCGCTACGTTTTTAGCCAATTTTTCCTGTTTCAATCAGCTGTTGTAGGATAGGCCTAACTATGAGCTCCATTGCAAAGCTCATTTTGCCGCCTGGCACAACAATGGTGTTGTGGCGCGACATAAATGAGCCATCAATCATGGCCAGCAGATATGGGAAGTCGACATTCTTAATGCCGCGCAGACGAATCACCACAAAACTTTCATCTAAACTCGGAATGCCTTTGGCGTTAAGCGGGTTGGAGGTATCGACGGTTGGGACGCGTTGAAAGTTGATGTGAGTACGAGAAAACTGCGGAGTGATGTAATTGAGGTAATCGTCCATTGAGCGCACGATTGAGTCCATCACCGCTTCACGCGAATGGCCGCGATCGCGAGTGTCGCGCACGAATTTTTGGATCCACTCTAAGTTCACAATTGGCACCATGCCAATCAAGAAATCCACATGCTGAGCAACATTAACATCGCCATCAACCACACCACCATGCAGCCCTTCATAAAACAGCACGTCGCTGTTTTCAGGTAAGTCTTGCCACGGTGTAAATGTGCCTGGCATTTGATTGTAGGGAACCGCTTCGTCAAACGTATGCAGATAACGGCGCACGCTGCCAGTGCCGTCATTACCGAACTTACGGAAAAACTCTTCTAATCCCGGGAAGTCATTCGCTTGCGGACCAAAGTAACTGATGTGTCGGCCTTGCTCGCGGGCTTTGCGAATTTCGATGTCCATTTCAGGGCGAGTAAAGCGATGGAAGCTGTCTCCTTCCACCCATGCCGGCCTGATGTTCATCATATTGAACATCTTGCGGAATGCTTCAGACGTTGTGGTTGTGCCGGCACCGGATGAACCAGTAACCGCAATGATTGGGTGTTTAGCTGACATGACAAACCTTGTCGAAAATTACGTACCTGTAAAGTGCAGCAGCGAACCGCTGCACGGTCGATAACCCACTATAGCATGTAACAACGACTTGTCATCGAGTGGGATACGGTAAAAATGTGAACGTGCTAAAACTTTGCTTTGAGTTGAATATCAACCGTTTCATGCAGTTCTGAGAACACGATGACGGCTTCACCTTTTTCTAGTTGCGTCTTCACTTGATCGATTTTGTTTTGCAGTGAAATTTCAACCGCGCCATAGTCGGTGCCTTCGCGTAGTACGAACTCACGGATTAGATTTTCCAGTGTTTCTGGCGCGATGTCTTGCCAAGGAATGATCATAAATACCTCAAACTTTTATGATGAAAGGCTAGTTTACTGTGTTCGCGGTTTGGATACAGCTGAAAGGTACTCTGCCGCGACACTTTCGTAGTACGCGGGCAGGGCTTCCTCTAACCAGAACTTTGGTTTTAATGCAGTACCAGTCAGAAAGCCAACGTGTCCGCCGTGCTCAAACAGACGGTAATCAATGTTATCTGGCAGAACAAATTTGGGGATCACTTCATCGGTCATGAACGGGTCGTCTTTGGCGTGAATGATCAAAGTTGGCAAGGTGATCTGCTGTAACTTGCTCAATCCTGAGCATTGATCGTAATAATCTTGTGCATCCTTGAAACCATGCAGAGGTGCAGTGATCAAGTCATCAAATTCGTACAGACGAGTGACGCGCTTGATGGAGTTGTACGACAGCGCCAATTCTCCATGTAGTAAATGATGTTTTTGTAGAGCATTCCTTTTGAGCGAAGAGAGTAGGTAACGGCGATACACTTTGGAAAAGCCCTGCTCAATTCGATTGGCACAAGCCGCCAAATCCAGTGGTGCAGAGACGATGGTGGCCGCTTTTAAAATCGGGTCATCTTTGTATTGTGCTAAGTAGTTCGCCAGCATATTGCCACCAAGGGAGATGCCGACGGCGACTTTGGGATTGTTTGGAAAGCGCAAGTGAAGGTGTTCCAAAAAGAAGCGAGCGTCCGTTACTTCTCCTGAATGGTATGCGCGAGCTTTTTTGTTCGGTTTGCCGCTACAGCCACGAAAATGCATCATCACCGATAACCAACCAGATTTCGCAAACGCATTCATCAGGCCGTTTGCATACGGGCTGTAGAAGCATCCTTCCAAGCCATGAAACAAAACGAAGATGGGTTTGTTCTGGGCAGCTTCTTTGGTGGGATCTTCACTCCAAGCGAGATCGAGGAAGTCGCCATCGTCGGTATCCAGCGTCTGCCAAATAGGCGTAAACAGCGCTTTTTTACGAATAAAGCGCGGTAAAAGGGTCTGAAGGTGCGGGTTCTTGATCCCGGCGGCTGCGAAAAATTGTGTCATACCTAACTGCTCTTATATGATCCTTCATGTCAGTTGAAGAACTTATTAATATAATCCTTTATAAAGATTATAGGTATTCTACAGCGTTATGAGTGTTGTGGTGGGTGAATGTTTGGCACAGGGATAGCAAAGGCTTGTTGCAAATGCTCTCCACCAAGCTGACGACAGTATCTGAGCGTGAGTGGATCGCCATCGTTTTTAATCAGTGTAAGTGAGTTAATACAGTCGACCAAATCGGCTTGTTGTTGCTTTTCGAGTTGCAGTTCAAACTGCAGGCTTTCTCGATATAACGCATCGTTCACTTGGGATTTTAGATGACGTCGCAGGTCGCGAAAAGAGTGTAGCAGCGTTTCACTACGGCCAAGGCAGCTTTGAACCAAATGCCAATCTTTCTCTTGGAAGATAAGCTGCTGCTCGTCGAGCCAACGGAGCAGCAGTAATAGATTCACGTTACCGTGGTAATTGTTTTGCAATGATAAACACGCTTCTTTTACTTCTCGCACGCCATAAAACTGCAGGCTGAACTGCCAAAGGTGTTCTAGGGTAAGAGTGTATTCCGCGTGTTTGTTTGTCATTGGTTAAACTCTAGCTCCATCTGCTCCAGTTCTTCCTGAGCAGACATCCATTCCATTTCCACTTCTTCAAGTTCTGATTTGCTCGAAGCTTGAAGGGCCAGCACTTCATTTAGTTTAGCTTTATTTTCGGCTTCATACAGTGAGTTATCCGCCAATTGTTCTTCAGCCTCTGCCAGTGCTACACCTAACTTATCCATTTTATTTTCTAATTGTGTCAGGGTTTTGCGAATTGGCGCCGTCAGTTTACGAAATTCCGCTTCGCGACGTTTTTGCTCTTTCTTCGCAGCGGCACTGTTTGCGGTATCTTTAACTGGTTGCGACGCTTGTGCTTCTTTTCGCTCGGCTTTTTGTTGTTCAGTCAGCCACTTGTAGTAGTCGTTTAGGTCACCATCGAATGGCGCAACTTGGCGATCATGCACTAAGTACAAGTCATCGGTGGTTGCGCGCAGTAAGTAACGGTCGTGTGAAATAATCACCATCGCACCTTCGAACGTTTGCAGAGCCATGGTTAACGCTTGGCGCATGTCTAAGTCTAGGTGGTTGGTTGGTTCGTCGAGTAGCAATAGGTTTGGTTTTTGCCACACGATCAATGCCAGCACCAAGCGTGCCTTTTCACCACCAGAGAACGGTGCTACTTTTTCTAGCGCTTTGTCGCCTTGGAAACCAAAACTACCTAGGTAATCGCGCAGTTGCTGCTCTGTTTGATCCGGTGCAATCTGCATCATGTGCTGCAGTGGCGTTTCTTCTGGGTGCAACGTTTCCAACTGGTGCTGAGCAAAGTAGCCGATCTTTACGCCTTGCGAATAGGTGAGATCGCCGCCTTGCGCTTTAAGTTCACCTGAAAGTAGTTTGATTAAGGTCGATTTACCTGCGCCGTTGCGGCCAAGCAAACCAATACGGCTGCCCGGTACTAAGTTCAGACGAATCTTTTCTAAAATTAGGTTGTCGCCGTAACCTGCCGATACGTCGTCCATCATCATGATTGGATTTGGCAGCGCAGCTGGTTGACGGAATTCAAAGCTGAATGGGTTATCGAACTGCGCGGGCAAGACTTTTTCCATGCGTTCTAGCGCTTTGATTCGGCTTTGCGCTTGGCGCGCTTTCGACGCTTTGTAGCGGAAGCGGTCGATGTAGCTTTGCATGTGCGACATTTGCTTTTGTTGTTTCTCGAACATCGCTTGTTGCAGCATCATTTTTTGCGCACGTTGATTTTCGAATGACGAGTAGTTGCCCGTGTATTCGTTCAGCTGTTGGTTTTCGATATGGATGATGCGACCAACGATCGGATCTAGGAAATCTCGGTCGTGTGAGATCAAGATCAGCGTGCCAGGGTAGTTTTGCAGCCAGCGTTCTAGCCACATTACGGCGTCCAAATCCAAGTGGTTGGTTGGTTCGTCGAGCAGTAGTAGATCGGAACGACACAATAGTGCTTGAGCCAAGTTAAGGCGCATACGCCAACCACCAGAGAACTGAGTTAAGTTCCAGCTCATCTGTTCTTGGCTAAAGCCAAGGCCGTCAAGCAATTCTGCCGCACGGGCACGGATGCTGTAACCGCCAATGGTTTCGATCTTGCCGTGAATTTCTGCTACCAGCGTACCGTTGTCTTTTTCTTCGGCAACCGCTAGCTGTTGCTCAAGACCGCGGTATTCGCGATCACCATCAATGACGTATTCCAGTGCGCTGCGTTCTAAAGCAGGTGTTTCCTGCGCTACCCACGCCAATTCCCAATGTTGAGGTTGGCTAAACGAGCCCGCGTCAATCGACAGTTCATCTTTCAGTAGAGCAAATAAGGTCGATTTACCACAGCCGTTTTTGCCAACCAGACCCACTTTGTCACCTGGGTGAATGGTTGCCGATGCTTGGTCTAAAAGAGGTTTACCGCCACGCAGTAACTGAATATCAGAGAAGGTAATCATAGGGTTTTTGTTCACTTTGCGCAGCGCGCGTTTCTTGGTCGTTGATCTCGCGATGAATAGTAGGGCTATTGACGGGAAAAGTCGATCACTGAGCTTTAATTGCATTATGCTATACAAAAAAGTATAACAATTTGATAACGGATAAAAATCACCACAAGGACGACCATTTGGCTGTAGCAGCGTCTATTCTCCCAAGAGTTCTGGTCATTTATGCTCACCCAGAGCCTCACAACTCCATTGCCAATCAAGTGATGATAAAGCGAGTGCAATCACTTGAGCACGTGACGGTGCACGATCTTTATGGCGCTTATCCTGATTTCTTTATCGATGTGAATCACGAACATGATCTACTGATGAATCATGATGTGATTGTCTTTCATCATCCTCTTTATATGTATTCATGTCCGGCGTTGTTGAAAGAGTGGTTAGACCGAGTACTCGGCAAGGGCTTTGCGTTTGGCGACGGTTCTGCACTAGAAGGCAAATATTGGCGCAGTGTGATCACCACGGGTGGTAAAGAAGAAGCCTTCAGTGCTAGGGGGTATAACAAGTATCCGTTAGAGCAGATTCTGCAACCGTTCGAATTGACGGCTGCACTATGTCAGATGCATTGGATGGAGCCTCTGGTGCTGTATTGGTCGCGCAATGTTTCTGATATTGAACGCTATGAACACGCGGAGCAGTATCGTCGATGGCTGAGTAATCCTCTTGATGAGTGGGAAGCGTTGCACCAAGGAGGTCAGCATGGCGATAACCAGTGAGTTTCTACAAAGCAGTGTTGTGTTTCTGTCGGCGGCGGTGATTGCTGTTCCTTTGGCGCAGCGATTTGGCTTAGGTTCAGTGCTTGGCTATTTGTTGGCAGGGGTATTGATTGGCCCATGGGGATTACGCCTGATTAGCGATGTCGATGCGATTCTGCATTTTGCTGAGCTCGGGGTGGTGTTGCTGCTGTTCTTAATTGGCTTGGAATTGAACCCGAAAAAATTATGGCAAATGCGAGGGCCGATTTTAGGTCTTGGCGGCGCGCAAGTTGTGGTGACGACGGCGGTTATTGGTAGCATTGTCAGTTTGTTTGGCTTGAGCATGCAGGTGAGTTTGGTCATCGGCATGGGGCTCGCCCTTTCCTCTACGGCCATTGCACTCAAAGTGATTGAAGAGCAAGGCCTCAATGGCACCGAAACGGGCCAGTCTGGTTTTGCTGTGCTGCTTTTTCAAGATATCGCCGTCATACCGATGTTGGCTATGTTACCGCTTTTGGCTGGTGAACAGAATGTAGGTAGTTGGTTCGATGCTTTTACCGTTTTAGGCAGTGTCGTAGCCTTGTTGATTGGTGGTCACTTTTTATTGCGTCCTCTGTTTCGTTTTGTCGTGATGAGTGGGGTTCGCGAGCTATTTACCGTGGCTTCACTCTTGGTGGTGCTAGGCATTTCTGTGGTGATGCAAAAACTGGGCTTGTCCATGGCGCTAGGAACTTTCTTAGCTGGAGTGTTGCTGGCCGAAAGTGAATATCGCCATGAGTTAGAAATCGCTATCGAGCCGTTTAAAGGCTTGCTGCTTGGTCTGTTTTTTATTGCGGTTGGCATGGCGGTAAACTTGGGCTTACTGGCGTTGCATCCTCTTGAAATTCTTGGTGCGGTGGTAGCTTTGGTTGTGGTGAAAGGTTTGGTGTTGTACGCCCTAGCCAGAGCGGGTCGAGTGCGAGAAAAAGCACGTAGCCGTATGGCCGCCATCTTAAGCCAAGGTGGTGAGTTTGCTTTTGTGATTTTCACCGCAGCAAGCCAAGAAGGCATTTTATCCAAAGAACAAGTGGCGTTTTTGTTGGTTGTGGTGAGCCTATCGATGGTGACCACACCACTCTTGTTGATGGGACAAAAGAAGTGGTTCGCTCATACGCTTAATCAGGAAGAAGAGAGCGTCACCAGTCACGTGGTTGATCGTCGTCCTCGTGTCATCATTGCGGGTTTTGGTCGTTTTGGGCAAATCGTTGGGCGCTTAATGTACGCCAATAAAATCAAAGTTACGGTATTGGAAAGTGACGCCAGCCAAATTCACTTACTGCGTAAGTACGGTTACAAAGTTTTTTATGGCGATGCCACGCAAATCGATTTGTTGCGCGCCGCTGGCGCAGACAAAGCGGAAGCGTTAGTGATTTGTACAGACTCGCCGGATGAAGTGATGGCGATTGTCGATATCTGCCGTACGCATTTTCCGAATCTCAAATTGCTCGCTCGTGCTCGAAGCCGAGTTGAGGCCTATCAGTTGATGAGCCATGGTGTGCAAAACTATTCGCGTGAGACTTTTTTAGGCGCACTGGATCTTGGTCGTCAAACTCTGGTTGAGTTAGGCATGCACCCATATCAAGCAAAGCGGGCAGAAGCACATTTTCGTAAGCTCGATAATGCTATGCTTAAAGACTTGCTGCCTCAGCATAATGAAGATAAGAAGCTCGCCCAAAGAGCCAAAGAAGCTCGTAAAGAGCTAGAAGAAATTTTTGGTCGTGAGATGGAAAGCGATCACCAGTCGCCTAATCATTGGAAGTAGTACCCGCAGACTTAAGCGGGAAAAGGAACAAAAGTGAAAGCCAAGAAACGTTTTATCGCGGGGGCAACTTGCCCACAGTGCAGCCAGCAAGATACCCTACGCTGGTGGATAGAAAACAATATTGAGTTAGTCGAGTGCGTTGAGTGTGACTACACCGAGCAGCGTAAACCGCAATCTGTAGAGAAAAATAAACACTCCGCACAGGAAATGATTGGGATTTTTAAGCCTGAGTAATTGAACTTCGATAATTGATCCCCATAATACTACCATCGCAGTACTTAACCCCATTCTGGTTAAGTCAATTAATCTCTCTGGAGTTAGTATGAAAATTGAAAAGAACGTTGTTGCAAGCCTTGCATACAAAGTAATGATGGAAGACGGTGTAGTAGTTGACCAATCAACTGCAGACGCGCCTCTAGATTACCTTCACGGTCATAACAACCTAATCACAGGTCTTGAAAAAGAGCTTGAAGGTAAAGTGGCTGGCGACAAGTTCTCAGTAACTGTAGCTCCTGAAGATGCATACGGTGAGCACAACGACGCTCTAGTTCAGCGCGTTCCTGCTGACGTATTCCAAGGTGTTGAGCAAATCGAAGTTGGCATGCGTTTCCTAGCAGACACTGACCAAGGTCCAATCCCTGTAGAAGTGACTGAAGTGGACGGCGACGAAGTGGTTGTTGATGGTAACCACATGCTAGCAGGTCAAACGCTAACATTCGAAGTTGAAGTAATGGCAACTCGTGAAGCAACAGCAGAAGAGATCGAACACGGTCACATTCACCAAGCTGGTGGTTGTTGTGGTGGCCATGACCACGATCACGACCATGAAGGCGGTTGCTGTGGTGGCGAAGAGAAAGGCGACGACCACGAATGTTGTGGCGGCGGCGGTTGCGGTTCTCACTAATCGCATGCTCTTCACTAGATAAACGCATCTAGTAAAGCTTTAAAAAAGCGCAAGTTGAGGTTTCAACTTGCGCTTTTTGTTTATCTGCGGTGTAGTGCAAATCATACAAGGAATAACAGTTGGACAAAGCGATGACGAAACCGTTCTCAATTGCCATTCACGGCGGAGCAGGCACCATTTTGCGTGAACAAATGAGTGATGAACTTCAGCAATCCATCTTGGCAGACTTAGAAGCTGCGGTAAAAGCAGGACACCAAATCCTCGAACAAGGCGGAGAAGCGCTTGATGCGGTGGTCGCTGCGGTAAAAGTACTGGAAGACTCTCCCAACTTTAATGCGGGTAAAGGCTCGGTTCTTACTCACAACGAAATGGTAGAAATGGATGCCTCTGTGATGGATGGTCGCAACCTTGCCGCAGGTGCTGTCGCGGGCGTTAGACACATTAAAAACCCGATCGAGTTGGCTCGGGATGTGATGCTTCGCAGCAACCATGTGTTGTTGGTTGGTGAAGGCGCTGAGAAGTTTGCTTTTGAACAAGGCCATCAATACACCGAACAAGATTACTTCTTCACAGATCGCCGTTATGAACAGCTGCTCTCAATGCGTGAGAAAGGTTTGTTTGCGTTATCTGAGTCTCGTTACCCGGATGATCGTAAACACGGCACCGTAGGCGCAGTGGCGTTAGACCAGCAAGGCAACTTAGCTGCGGCGACCAGTACGGGTGGGGTAACCAATAAGCAATATGGCCGTGTTGGAGATTCTGCACTGATAGGTTGTGGCACGGTGGCTGAGAATGGCGTGGTGGCAGTTTCAACTACGGGTGTTGGTGAGTTCTTTATTCGTAAACGTGTTGCGGAAGATGTAGCAGCACGCATGCGTTATTTGCAAGAGGACGTACATACCGCGTGTGAAGCCATTATTCAGGGAGATCTCAAAACCATGGGCGGAGAAGGTGGCCTGATTGCCATTGATGCGAATGGGGAGTTGCATTTCGCTATGAACAGTATGGGTATGTATCGTGCGGGTATCAATACTCGTGGTGAGTTGTGTGTGAAAATCTACGCTAACGACTAACCGTTCGATCATTTCACGATGAGCCACCGTGCAATTACAACAAAGCCCAGCATAAGTCTGGGCTTTGTTTTGTCTTTCGCGTATTGATCAGTAATGCGGCGGCGGTGGCTCGTTGGCTGGATCTTCCATATTCGAAGAATCCATATTTTTCACTTTGCCTACTACGTACTTCATTTGATCTTGCATCTTCGTGATCTGCAATTGTTGTTGTGACAATGCACTGTTTAGATCTTCGATTGTTTGCTCTTGGAACGCCACCTGACACTCTAAGTCGTTGATGCGTGCTTCCAATTGCTCAATGAGTTTTTCTGTCATGACCCGTTCTCTAGTTGCCAAGCTTGGGCGATGCCCGCCGATGTGGCAGTAATTACACGTTGCTTAGAATCAAAGGCAGCATCATACACGACCGCGCGAGGAGGGCGAGTATCTTTTTTCGGCTCGACTTCAAATCCGTCAATGCGCTTTCCGCTCTGCGTATCCCAAATCGAGACGCGGCCTGAAGGTGTTCCCGTCACCAGTTGAGAGCCATCATCAGAAAAACGCGCGGTAGAGAAAATCAGCTGGCGCGACCAACTGCTGAGTTGCGAAACCTTTTGACCTGTTTCTAAATTCCAAATGATCGCTTGATTGCCACCGTCTGACGTCATGGCGAGTTTGCCATCTCGTTGCAGTGCCACGCGCACAACACGTTGTTCATGTTCAAAAGTTCGTAATACCTGACCAGATTCAGTATCCCAGAGGTAAGCTTTGTAGTCGTTACCGCCTGTCAATGCGAATCGACCATTAGGAGAGATGGCGACAGAGTTGACTTTTTCTCGGTGAGCGAGGAACTCCAAGCGACGACCGGTGACTAAGTTGACGTAAATGGCTTTACCGTTTGAGAGCCCGAGTAGCACTTGTTCACCGTTGCTGGTGATGTCGATGTCGCGAATTAACGCGTCAGAAATGGACCACAGCCCTTGTGCTTGCGTCCAGCCAAGGTCCCAAACGGCAAAGTTCATTTGACCTGCGGTTACAGCAAAACGGCCGTTGTCTGAAATACGAATATGAGATACCGCGTTGCCATCGGCATCAAGCTCTCCAAGCGTTGCGAGTTTTTTGTTTTGCTCTAGGTCCCACAAAACCAAGTGGTGTTCTTCAGAGTAGAGCAAGGCAAATCGACCATCTCGGCTGAGTCCAAAGCTCGTTGAGCCCTGCGGTTCGAGTGGCCAACGTTGAACTTCATGCTCGGTAAAAAAGCAACCATTTAACGTGGTGATGACAATTAAATATAGGAATAAATGAGAAATTCTTTGCATCACATCTAATAATCCGGTTTGTGTCTTAAGACATATAGCTAGTATATTGGTATAACGATTGTCTTCACCAGTCTCATATAAGATTTGTGCACAATAACCAATGGCGAAGCCATTATTGGGAGAATTTAATGAAATCAGTTTTAAAAGTGTCGCTACTTGCTGCAACAGTAATGCTAGCGGTAGGTTGTCAGAAAGAAGAAACAAAACCAGAAGCAGCACCTCAAGCAGAACAAGTTCAAGCAGAAACAGGTAAAGCGGTTCACTTTAAAACCGACGACGACAAAGCGGCATACGCAATCGGTGTTTCATTTGCTAACTACCTAAGCACTAGCATCGAAAAACCAAGCGAAATCGGTATCAACCTAAACAAAGACCTTGTTCTTAAAGGTATCGAAGATGTCTTTAAAGGCAACGCAGAGCTAAACGAAGAAGAAACACGTGCTGCTCTAGAGTCTCTAGACAAGCGTGTTGCTGAGAAGATGCAAGCACAAGCAGCAGAAAAAGCAGCGGCAGCGAAAAAAGCTGGCGATGATTTCCGTGCGGAATTTGAAAAGCAAGAAGGCGTAGTGAAAACAGACACAGGTCTTCTATACCAAGTAATCACACCTGCTGAAGGCGAGAAGCCAAAAGACACTGACACTGTACAAGTACACTACAAAGGTACGTTGATTGACGGTACTCAGTTCGACAGCTCTTACGATCGTGGTGAGCCAGCAACGTTCCCTCTAAACCGTGTTATCCCAGGTTGGACAGAAGGTGTTCAGCTAATGCCAGTGGGTTCTAAATTCAAATTTGTTATCCCGCCAGAGCTTGCATACGGTGACCAAGACACACCAAGCATTCCAGCAAACTCAACACTTGTATTTGAAGTTGAGCTACTAAAAGTTGAGAATGACAAAGCTGAGCAATAAGAACGAGCTGAGCTAAGTTATTGAAAAAGGTCCGTTTAACGGGCCTTTTTTGTTCTAGGTCACTAGTTGGTGAGTTTGCTAGGTTGCGTTTCAAATTTTCTGATAAACTTACACCAATTTGTTGATTTTTCGCTCGAAGGCTTATGACAACTACAGAAACAATAAATGCGGAGATGTTGCTCGAAATGGAATCGGTTAACGTGATGCCATTTACTGAGCACGACAAAATCATCTTGAGATCTTACGAAGCGGTCGTGGACGGTATCGCGAGCCTGATCGGTCCGTTTTGTGAAATCGTTCTTCACTCTCTGGAAGACTTAAATACCTCTGCAATCAAAATCGCCAATGGCGAAAACACCGGCCGCCAAGTAGGTTCGCCTATTACTGACTTAGCGCTAAAAATGCTGAAAGACATTGAAGGCTCTGAGCGTAATTTCTCACGTTCTTACTTTACACGTGCCAAAGGCGGCGTACTAATGAAGTCAATCACTGTTGCTATCCGCAACGGTGAAAATCGCGTAATTGGTTTGCTGTGTATCAACGTCAACCTTGATGCGCCATTCTCGCAAGTGTTGCAATCTTTTATGCCAACGCAAGAAGCGAAAGAAGCCGCTTCATCGGTGAACTTCGCGAGTGACGTAGAAGAGCTGGTGGACCAAACCGTTGAACGTACGATTGAAGAAATCAATGCGGATAAATCGGTATCGAACAACACTAAGAATCGTCAGATCGTGATGGAGTTGTACGATAAAGGCATCTTCGACATCAAAGATGCCATCAACCGTGTTGCCGATCGTCTTAACATTTCAAAACACACCGTGTATTTATACATTCGTCAACGTAAAACCGAGGACGAATAAGCGTGGGTGGATTAACTTACACGCTGGTGGTAAATGGCTCTGTTTACGGCAGCCAATCGGCACGCAGCGCATACCAATTCGCACAAGCAGTCATTGAACAAGGGCATACTCTGGTGAGTGTGTTCTTTTATCAAGATGGTGTGACCAACGGTACAGCGTTAAGTGTGCCAGCTAATGATGAGTTTGATTTGACTAAAGCATGGCAAGGTCTCGCTAAAGAACATGATGTGCGTTTGGAAACGTGTGTCGCTGCAGCGCTGCGTCGTGGCATCATTAGTGAGGATGAAGCCACTCAACATGGTTTAACACAAAACAATCTTGCAGAAGGTTTTGTACAAGCGGGTTTGGGCAGTCTAGCCGAAGCGATGTTAACCCAAGACAGAGTGGTACAGTTTTGAGTCTGTTAACTTATCTATTTCGAAGCGCACCGCATGGCAGCGCAGCAGGTCGCGAAGGCGTTGATGCGCTTTTAGCGGCTTCCGCGTATTGCGAAGATATCACCGTGATCTTTATCGGAGATGGTGTGTATCAACTTCTGTTAGGGCAAGAACCTAGTGGTATCTTAAGCAAAGATTACGCGCCGATGCTCAAGTTATTCGATCTATACGACATCGAACAGGTGTTTGTGTGTTCAGAATCGTTAGCGCAGAGAGGATTGGCTCAAGCTGATCTCGTTATAGATGCTCAAGCACTCAGCCTTGAGCAAGTAAAAGAAAAACTGCAGCAAGCTGGCAAGTTACTGTCATTCTGAGGACGCTATGTTACACATCATCAAAACCGTTTCAGCCTTAGAAGATGCATTCGCATTGTATAGCGAACAAGATGCTGCCTTGCTGATTGAAGATGCCGTCTACGCCGCAAATCCACAGCACAAGGCGTTTAGCCATGTAAAACACGCTACTGTGTTCGCATTAGAAAGCGATATTCAAGCGCGTGGAATGGCAAATCGTATCAGTCCATCAGTGACTGTCGTAGACTACGTTGGCTTTGTCGAATTGACGGCAAAACACGATAAATCTCTCACCTGGGATTAATACACCTTTCCTGTCGATAAAGCTTTACGGATGAATTGCTCTAATTGAACAAAAAAGATCCGTATATTTCTTGACACACCTCTCACTGCTGCATAGAATTTTGCGTCCCTAACTGCCAATGGTGGCTAGGGATAGATTTTTCACAAAGCTTACTTTCAAGTAAATCAGGAGCTAGTTAATGGCAACTATTAACCAGTTGGTACGTAAGCCACGTGCAAAGCAAGTTGTTAAAAGCAACGTGCCTGCACTAGAAGCGTGCCCACAAAAACGTGGTGTATGTACTCGTGTTTACACTACTACACCTAAAAAACCTAACTCAGCACTTCGTAAAGTTTGTCGTGTACGTCTGACAAACGGCTTCGAAGTTACTTCGTACATCGGCGGTGAAGGTCACAACCTTCAAGAGCACTCAGTTGTTCTAATCCGTGGTGGTCGTGTTAAAGACCTTCCAGGTGTGCGTTACCACACTGTTCGCGGCGCACTAGACTGTGCTGGCGTAAATGACCGTAAACAAGGTCGTTCTAAGTACGGTGTGAAGCGTCCTAAGTCTTAATGGATTCCGTTAAGTAAGGCCAAACACTAAATTATTTTTAATTTTTTGAAAAAACTGAAAAGTTTTGGATAAAACCTGAAGAAGACAACGGAGATAAATCCATGCCACGTCGTCGCGTCATTGGTCAGCGTAAGATCCTTCCAGATCCAAAATTCAAATCTGAATTGCTGGCAAAATTCGTTAACATCCTAATGGTTGACGGTAAAAAATCTACTGCAGAGAAAATCGTTTACACTGCACTAGATTCTATGGCTGAAAAGTCTGGTAAAGACCACTTAGCTATTTTTGAAGAAGCTCTTGAAAACGTTCGCCCAGCGGTAGAGGTTAAATCTCGCCGTGTTGGTGGTTCAACTTACCAAGTTCCTGTAGAAGTACGTCCGGTTCGCCGTAACGCACTTGCTATGCGTTGGTTGGTTGAAGCTGCGCGTAAGCGTGGTGAAAAATCTATGGCTCAACGCCTAGCTGCTGAAATGCTAGACGCGTCTGAGAACAAAGGTACTGCTGTTAAGAAACGTGAAGACGTTCACCGTATGGCAGAAGCGAACAAAGCGTTTGCACATTACCGTTGGTAATACCTTTTCAGTGCTGCAAGGTTCCTTGCAGCACTTCTTTAGTTCCTATGCCTATGCTAGGAACTATTGCTATATCTAGGGGATAGCATTTTTTAGCTATAGCAATAGTCCCTATCTCTAAGTTAAGAGGATTCAATCGTGGCTCGCAAAACTCCTATTGAGCACTACCGTAATATCGGTATCTGTGCTCACGTAGATGCAGGTAAAACAACCACTACTGAACGTATTCTGTTCTACACTGGTCTGTCTCATAAAATCGGTGAAGTTCACGATGGTGCAGCAACCATGGACTGGATGGAGCAGGAGCAGGAACGTGGTATCACTATCACTTCAGCTGCGACGACTACTTTCTGGCGTGGTATGGAAGCACAGTTCCCTGAGCATCGCGTAAACATCATTGATACTCCAGGACACGTTGACTTTACGATCGAAGTAGAGCGTTCTCTTCGTGTACTTGATGGTGCAGTGGTTGTGTTCTGTGGCTCGTCTGGTGTTGAACCTCAGTCTGAAACAGTATGGCGTCAAGCTGACAAATACCACGTTCCTCGCATGGTGTTTGTAAACAAGATGGACCGTGCAGGTGCAGACTTCCTACGCGTTGTGGATCAAATTAAAAACCGTCTTGGTGCGAACCCTGTTCCAATCCAACTAAACGTTGGTGCTGAAGAGGACTTCCGTGGTGTTATCGACCTTATCAAGATGAAGATGATCAACTGGAATGATGCCGACCAAGGCATGTCGTTCACTTACGAAGACATTCCAGCAGACATGATCGAGCTTGCTGAAGAGTGGCGCAATCACATGATTGAGTCAGCAGCAGAAGCAAGTGAAGAGCTAATGGACAAGTATCTTGAAGAAGGTGAATTGACCGAAGCTGAGATCAAACAAGCTCTACGTACTCGCACACTAAACAACGAAATCGTACTGGCTACTTGTGGTAGTGCGTTCAAAAACAAAGGTGTTCAAGCGGTACTGGATGCAGTAATCGAATTTTTGCCATCGCCATCTGACGTACCTGCAATTAAAGGTGTTGACGAGAAAGATAACGAAATTGAACGTCACGCAGACGACAATGAACCGTTCTCAGCACTGGCGTTCAAGATCGCGACAGACCCATTCGTGGGTACGCTTACTTTCATGCGTGTTTATTCTGGTGTTGTTAACTCAGGTGACGCGGTTTACAACTCTGTAAAAGAGAAGAAAGAGCGTTTTGGTCGTATCGTTCAGATGCATGCAAACAAGCGTGAAGAAATCAAAGAAGTTCGCGCTGGTGATATTGCTGCTGCTATCGGTCTGAAAGATGTAACGACAGGTGACACACTGTGTGACCAGAACCACAAAGTGATTCTGGAGCGCATGGAATTCCCTGAACCAGTTATTCAGATCGCTGTAGAACCTCGTTCTAAAGCAGACCAAGAGAAAATGGGTATCGCGCTAGGTAAACTGGCTGCGGAAGATCCATCATTCCGCGTAGAAACGGACGACGAAACAGGTCAGACTCTGATCTCTGGTATGGGTGAACTTCACCTAGATATCATCGTTGATCGTATGAAGCGTGAATTCAGCGTTGATTGTAACGTTGGTAAACCTCAGGTTGCTTACCGTGAAACCATTCGTGGTAAAGCGGAAGTGGAAGGTAAGTTCGTTCGTCAATCTGGCGGTCGCGGTCAATACGGTCACGTATGGGTCAAACTTGAGCCTTCAGAACCTGGTGAAGGTTTCGTATTCGTAGACGAAATCGTGGGCGGTGTGATTCCTAAGGAATACATTAGTTCGGTAGCGAAAGGTATCGAAGAGCAAATGAATAGTGGTGTTCTAGCGGGTTACCCTGTCCTAGATATTAAAGCTACACTATTTGATGGCTCTTACCACGATGTAGACTCAAGCGAGATGGCGTTTAAGATCGCTGGCTCGATGGCATTCAAGAAAGGTGCACTAGAAGCACAACCTGTGATTCTAGAACCAATGATGAATGTCGAAGTAACCACTCCGGAAGATTGGATGGGTGACGTTGTTGGTGACCTAAACCGTCGTCGCGGTATGATCGAAGGTATGGATGAAGGTGTGGCTGGTCTTAAGATCATCCGTGCTCAAGTTCCACTATCTGAGATGTTTGGTTACGCAACTGACCTACGTTCTGCAACTCAAGGCCGTGCGTCTTACTCTATGGAGTTTAACGAGTACGCTGAAGTGCCGAAAAACTTCGCAGATAAAATTATTGCAGAGCGTGGTTACTAATTGACGATTGAACTACAAAAAGTTTACGACTTTTTGCGAGATCAAGCCGTCCAAATATTGCGCTAACGGGCGTTGGCGCATAAAATAACAATTTCTGGCGCGTCGTAGATCAATAATGATCACGGCGAATCATAACTAGGAAGGAACACGATCGTGTCTAAAGAAAAATTTGAACGTACGAAACCGCACGTTAACGTTGGTACAATCGGCCACGTTGACCACGGTAAAACAACTCTAACTGCTGCTATCTGTACTACTCTAGCTAAAGTGTACGGCGGTGAAGCGAAAGACTTCGCATCTATCGATAACGCTCCAGAAGAGCGTGAGCGCGGTATCACAATCGCAACTTCTCACGTAGAGTACGACACTCCAAGCCGTCACTACGCGCACGTTGACTGTCCAGGACACGCTGACTACGTTAAAAACATGATCACTGGTGCTGCACAGATGGACGGTGGTATCCTAGTTGTTGCTGCGACAGATGGCCCAATGCCACAAACTCGTGAGCACATCCTACTAGGCCGTCAGGTTGGTATCCCATACATCATCGTATTCATGAACAAATGTGACATGGTTGACGATGAAGAGCTACTAGAACTAGTAGAAATGGAAGTTCGTGAACTTCTATCTGAGTACGATTTCCCAGGTGATGA
>NZ_MQVK01000036.1:0-82234 GCF_002002385.1 Vibrio sp. SALL6 | reverse complement strand
TTGAATTGACTGTGCTGAATCTTTCGATTCAATGGTCACTTCGTTTCATTGAAACCTAATTTGATACCGAAGTATCTAATTGGATTATCATCAACGAGTGCCCACACAGATTGATAGGTCTATATTGTTAAAGAGCTTTTCCTGTTGAGCTTTGCTCAAAACAGGACGGCCATTTTAGCGAGTTAAAGTTTAGTGTCAATCACTTTTTTCAAACTTTCTTCAAGCGTTTCCGCTTGGCTAATTTGGCTTGCTAACCTCGACTTCGTTTCTTTCGAAGCGTTGCCGTGTCAGCGAGGTGGCATTATAGAGATTGCGATCACATTGGCAAGCCCTTTTTCACGTTTTTTTTGATTTTTTTATCGTTCGGATGAAATTGCAGCAAAACCACTTAAAAGAGCACGTTATTTCTACAGTTCTTTGAATTTATCCGCGAAAAGAGCCACTTTTTCCCAGTTGGTGTACTCCACTTCTTTAGTCGTGTCCGTTTCACCACCAGTCATCGACATAATGAACTTAATCATCATTTTGTCGAACCAACCGTAGCGCGGATAATAAAGGGCACCAGCGAAGACTCCAATTAATGTTGGCTTCCAAGGAGATTTGATTAGGAACTTACGAATGTAGGCACTTCCTTCTGGGGTATCTTTCCCTTGGTCTTCTTTGCGGGCGGTTAAGTTCACACAGAAGAAAGCCACTTTATTCTGTTCTAGCTGAGTGAGGTTGCGTTCAATAAATTGGTATAGCTTCTTATTTAGGTGACCATAACGAATAGAGGCACCAATGAGCACTTTTTCATATTGGCTGAAATCTATCGTCTCTACATTATGTAAATCCACCAGCTCACATTCAAAGTCTGTTAATTGCTCTTCTATATAGTGGAAGATTTTTTTGGTTTGCCCTTCACGAGAAGAGTATAGAAATAATGCTTTTGCCACGATTTCCCCTTAACTACGCCAAAACGTCGGCGTGAGTAGAATAAGTAAGGTAAATATTTCCAGACGACCAAATAGCATGGAGACGATCAGCACCCATTTCGCTTTGTCGTTTACATCACCAAAGTGAAGTGCGACTTCGCCCAATCCAGGACCAAGGTTGTTTAGTGTCGCTGCTACGGCAGAGAATGCACTTAACTCGTCCATGCCTGTTGCAATCAAACCCAACATACATACCACAAACACTAACGCGTATGCTGAGAAGAATCCCCATACAGCATCGACCACACGTTGCGGTAGTGCACTGCCTCCGACTTTGATAGTGTAAACCGCACGAGGGTGAACCAGACGTTTAAGTTCACGCGCACCTTGTAAGGTAAGAAGCAGAATGCGGATCACTTTCATACCACCACCGGTCGAACCTGCGCATCCTCCTATAAAAGAGGAGAACAGTAGCAGCACTGGCAAGAACAATGGCCAATCTGCAAAACCGGTTGTGGTGAAACCTGCGGTTGTCGAGATTGAGACAGTTTGGAACAATGCTTGGTCAAACGCATCATAAGGTGATGTGTAAGAGTGGTGCTTCAATAGTAGTAAGAAGCAAACCAAAAACAGTAACACCTGAATAAAGATGAACGCGCGGAACTCTGGGTCTTTCCAGTAATACTTAGGATGAACCCCACCAGAGGCAAATGCCGCAAAGTGCAGAGTGAAGTTACAAGCAGAGATCAGCAAGAACACCACGGTAATCAGGTTAATCGCGTAACTGTCGAAGTAGCCCATGCTGGCATCGTGAGTTGAGAAGCCACCAATCGCAATGGTAGAGAAGCTGTGGCTGATGGCATCAAACGGCGTCATGCCCGCGAGCCAAAAAGCAACCGCACAAGCGATTGTCAGGCTTAAATAGATGTACCACAGCGCTTTTGCTGTCTCGGCTATGCGCGGGGTCATTTTGGTATCTTTCACTGGACCCGGAATTTCTGCGCGGTACAACTGCATCCCACCGATGCCCAACACTGGCAAAATAGCGACCGCAAGTACGATGATCCCCATCCCACCAAACCATTGTAGAAATTGGCGGTAGAACAAAATCGCTTTAGGTAACTCATCAAGGCCGACAATAACGGTCGCCCCTGTAGTGGTTAAAGCAGAGAAGGATTCAAAAAAAGCGTCAGTCACAGAAATGTTGGGATTATCTGCGATTAAAAATGGAAGCGAACCCGCGCTGCCCAAAACCGTCCAGAAAAGAACGACGATAAGAAAGCCATCACGTGATTTGAGCTCATGTTTATGCCGACGGTTAGGAAACCAACACATCGCTCCACAAAAAAGCAGCACAAAAAAAGTCGTGACAAAAGGTACACCAGCGCCATCTCGATAAAGAAGCGCAACCAGTGCAGGTGCCAACATGGTGACACTAAAAAGCGCGAGCAAAAGCCCGACGATTCGAATAATTGAACGAAATTGCATGGATTGATTGACTAGCGAAGCTGTCCCTGTTGCTTCCTGGTTTTCATTATTGTCCGTCGAGTGGGGTTACAATTGCCTTTGCCCCACTTTTATTGATGATAGCTTGGGTAAACGCGCTCACTTCACGAAGCTCAATTTCCACCACTAATATTACCTGATCGCTATATTCAGCAGCGACTTCTACCGCACCAAATTGAGGCATGATCGACTGTGCGATAGGCATAAACCCATAGTCTAACGTTAGTCTGAGTTTTGTGGTTATTTTTTTCTCAATAGTTTGAAGCCGCTTGAGAGCTTGCTGCACCCCACCGCCGTAAGCTTTAACTAAACCGCCAGTACCAAGCTTGATGCCCCCTGAATATCGCGTCACTACCGCAGTGATTTCTCCCACGCCAGAGCCCGATAGCTGCGCCAAAATTGGCTTGCCAGCAGTCCCGGACGGCTCGCCGTCATCGCTAAAGCCCCATTTCATTGAATCTTCAGGTCTGCCCGCTACGAATCCCCAGCAATTGTGTCTTGCATCCGAGTGTTTGGCTTTAATTTGATCAACAAACGCCTTCGCCGCATCAACGCTTGGCGTGTGTGCGAGGTAGGTAATAAAGACACTTTTTTTGATTTCTTCTTCAAACAGAGCTGGCGCTGAGGGAATCAGATAAGGCTGGTCATTCATAGCATTAGGTCAATGTTTACTTTGCTCGAAGTCTATCACGAGAGTGAATTCAGAGTCGCATAAGATCTGCCACAGCGCACAATGTTAAACACTTGTTTAAAAAATGTATTGAAATTAAACAATCCGCGATCCAAACTAACTTTACTGGTCAAACCAGAATAAGAATAAACGACTTCCTCGATACTTATTTGCCGACGAATTCAGCACTAACAATAGGTATACAGACAATCCACGATTGTATGTCATGGAGATAGACAATGATTTACCAAGCCGACACCCTACAGGTAAAGGAAATACAAGATGGCATAGCAGAGCTGAGCTTCTGCTCCCCTAAATCCGTAAACAAGCTCGACCTAGCAACGCTAGAGTCTCTCGATAAGGCTCTTGATGCGTTGACTTCACATCAAGGTCTAAAGGGCTTAATGCTCACTTCAGATAAAGACGCGTTCATCGTTGGCGCAGACATCACTGAATTCTTGGGCCTCTTCGCTAAAACAGACGCCGAGCTCGATCAATGGTTACAATTTGCCAATAGCATCTTCAATAAACTAGAAGACTTACCCGTTCCGACAATCTCAGTACTTAAAGGTCACACACTTGGCGGCGGCTGTGAATGCGTACTGGCTACCGATATGCGTATCGGTGACAAGACCACCAGCATTGGCCTACCAGAAACCAAACTGGGCATCATGCCAGGCTTTGGTGGTTGTGTGCGTTTGCCGCGTGTTATCGGTGCAGATAGCGCGATGGAAATCATCACGCAAGGCAAAGCATGTCGTGCAGATGAGGCCTTGAAGATTGGTTTATTGGATGCTGTGGTTAAAACTGATGCGTTGTATGAATCCGCATTGCAAACACTGACTTCAGCTATCAACGAAAAGATCGATTGGCAAGCACGTCGTAAACAAAAAACCTCACCACTGACACTCAGCAAGCTAGAGTCGATGATGAGCTTCACGATGGCAAAAGGCCTAGTGGCACAAAAAGCAGGTCCACACTACCCTGCACCAATGACTGCAGTTATTACGATTGAAGAAGGCGCACGCTTTGCGCGTAACGAAGCGCTCGACATTGAACGCAAATACTTCGTTAAACTCGCGAAATCAGAAGAAGCCAAAGCTCTGGTTGGTCTGTTCCTTAACGACCAATACATCAAAGGCATCGCAAAAAAAGCGGCGAAATCAGCAAGCAAAGACACTGAGCGAGCAGCGGTATTAGGTGCAGGCATCATGGGTGGTGGCATCGCTTACCAATCTGCGCTGAAAGGCGTGCCAGTATTGATGAAAGACATCGCCCAACCATCTCTCGATTTAGGCATGACCGAAGCGTCTAAACTGCTGAACAAACGCCTTGCTCAAGGTCGTATCGACGGCTTCAAGATGGCGGGAATTTTGGCATCAATTACCCCAAGCCTACATTACGCAGGCATCGAAAACTCAGATGTGATTGTTGAAGCCGTTGTCGAAAATCCGAAAGTAAAAGCAGCGGTACTGAGCGAAGTCGAATCGCACGTTGGTGAAGACACCGTTATTACATCAAACACATCGACGATTCCAATCAACCTATTGGCACAATCACTTAAACGCCCAGAAAACTTCTGTGGTATGCACTTCTTTAACCCTGTGCATCGCATGCCTTTGGTTGAAATCATCCGTGGTGAGAAAACTTCTGATGAAACCATCAACCGCGTAGTGGCTTACGCAGCGAAAATGGGCAAGTCCCCAATCGTCGTGAACGACTGTCCGGGATTCTTCGTCAACCGCGTATTATTCCCGTACTTTGGCGGTTTCAGCATGTTGCTTCGTGACGGTGCAGACTTCACTAAAGTCGACAAAGTCATGGAACGCAAATTTGGCTGGCCGATGGGCCCGGCGTACTTGCTTGATGTAGTCGGCATCGATACTGCGCACCACGCACAAGCCGTGATGGCAGAAGGTTTCCCTGAGCGAATGGGTAAACAAGGTCGTGACGCGATTGATGCTCTATTCGAAGTCAACAAATACGGTCAGAAGAATGGCAACGGTTTCTACAGCTACACCATTGATAAAAAAGGTAAGCCGAAGAAAACCTTCACTGAAGATATCTTGCCAGTACTGGCAGACGTCTGCGCGGACAAACAAGAGTTCGATGAGCAAACCATCATCCAACGTATGATGATTCCGATGATCAACGAAGTGGTGCTGTGTCTGCAAGAAGGCATTATTGCAACCCCTCAAGAAGCAGACATGGCGCTGGTTTACGGCCTTGGTTTCCCTCCATTCCGCGGCGGTGTATTCCGCTACCTAGACCGCGTAGGTATTGCTGAATTTGTTGAAATGGCAAAACAGCACGCCGAACTAGGCGCGATGTACCACGTTCCGCAAATGCTGATTGATATGGCGGCGAAAGGCGAAAGCTTCTACGGCGCGCAACAGCAAGGTTCTATCTAAGGAGGGATTCCCAAAATGACTAATCAAACCAGAAACGTTGTCGTAGTCGATTGTCTACGTACCCCAATGGGTCGCTCTAAAGGTGGTGCTTTCCGTCATACTCGTGCAGAAGACCTTTCTGCGCACCTAATGAAAGGCATTCTGGCGCGTAACCCACAAGTGAACCCAAGTGAGATTGAAGACATCTACTGGGGCTGTGTGCAACAAACGCTTGAGCAAGGCTTTAACATCGCGCGTAATGCAGCGCTGCTTGCTGGCCTACCAATTGAGATTGGCGCAGTAACCGTGAATCGTCTGTGTGGCTCATCTATGCAAGCCCTGCATGATGGTACTCGTGCAATCATGACAGGTGACGCGGAAATTTGCCTGATCGGCGGTGTCGAGCACATGGGTCACGTACCAATGAACCACGGTGTAGACTTCCATCCTGGCATGTCGAAAAACGTCGCCAAAGCCGCTGGCATGATGGGTTTAACCGCTGAAATGCTTGGTAAGCTTCATGGTATCAGCCGTGAGCAACAAGATGATTTTGCGGCGCGCTCTCATGCTCGTGCTCACGCAGCAACATTGGAAGGTCGCTTTAAAAACGAAATCCTACCAACCGAAGGCCACGCAGCAGACGGTACGTTGTTCCAGTTAGATTACGATGAAGTGATTCGTCCAGAGACCACCGTTGAAGGTCTGTCTCAACTTCGTCCGGTATTCGACCCAGCGAACGGTACCGTAACAGCCGGCACGTCTTCCGCTTTATCTGATGGTGCATCCGCAATGCTGATCATGAGCGAAGAGAAAGCCAATGAACTTGGTTTGAAGATTCGAGCACGAATCAAAGGCATGGCGATCGCAGGTTGCGATCCATCCATCATGGGTTACGGCCCTGTACCTGCAACGCAAAAAGCGCTCAAACGTGCAGGCCTTGCAATTGAAGATATGGACGTTGTCGAGCTAAACGAAGCGTTCGCAGCGCAATCTCTGCCATGTGCGAAAGACCTAGGTCTGCTTGAGGTGATGGACGAAAAAGTGAACCTGAATGGCGGCGCGATTGCTCTAGGTCACCCATTGGGTTGTTCTGGCGCACGTATCTCAACAACGCTTATCAACCTAATGGAAGCCAAGGACGCCAAGTACGGCCTTGCAACCATGTGTATCGGGCTTGGTCAGGGTATCGCTACTGTCTTTGAGCGCCCGTAGCCCTTAACATCACCAGTTAGGTAATCAACCAATACCAGCAAAATTTGGTATTACACTTAAGGCGGCATCTTATGTCGCCTTTTCTTTTATTAGGCACCCTATAATTTATGCACAAAACGCATAAATTAGATGATGAAGTTTCATTTTATTCATAAATAAAGAAGGCATACACTTACAGGCAGTTAATGGCTTGCTGCTCGTGGCATTCCTGCCGCGCTATCGCACACTCGGAGAACCTTATGTTTAATGCTCTAGTTCTAAACCAAGAAGACAAACGTACTATCGCAAACATCGAACAAATCGATGAAACACAACTGCCGGAAGGCGACGTACTGATTGACGTTGATTACTCATCGTTAAACTACAAGGACGGCCTTGCGATCACAGGGAAAGGTAAAATCATCCGCAACTTCCCAATGGTACCAGGCATTGATCTAGCGGGTACGGTCGTAAGCTCTGACGATGCACGCTACCAAGCAGGCGATAAAGTCGTTCTTACTGGCTGGGGTGTCGGCGAAAACCACTGGGGCGGTATGGCGCAACGTGCTCGTCTAAAAGCGGATTGGTTGGTTCCTCTACCAAAAGGCTTAGACAGCAAAAAAGCAATGATGGTCGGTACAGCTGGCTTTACCGCAATGCTGTGTGTTCAAGCTCTGCTGGATGCTGACATCAAACCAGAAGCTGGCGAAATCCTTGTCACTGGCGCCAGTGGCGGCGTAGGTTCGGTGGCGGTGACGCTTCTGGCTCAACTGGGCTACAAAGTGGCAGCCGTTACTGGTCGTGAACAAAACGGTCCACTTTTAGAAAAACTGGGCGCAAGTCGCATCATCGACCGTGTTGAATTTGAAGAGCCTGCACGCCCACTAGAAAAACAAATTTGGGCTGGCGCAGTCGACACCGTTGGCAGCAAAGTGCTAGCGAAAGTATTGGCGCAAATGGATTACAACAGCGCCGTCGCGGCGTGTGGTCTTGCTGGCGGTTTTGACCTGCCAACCACAGTAATGCCGTTCATCCTACGTAATGTGCGTCTGCAAGGTGTGGATTCCGTGATGTGTCCAACCGAAAAACGCATCGCAGCGTGGGAAAAACTGGTTGAGCTACTACCAGACAGCTACTTCGAGCAAGCGTGTACTGAAGTAGAGCTCGCTGAAGCGCCAAAATACGCCGAAGATATTACCAACGGCCAAGTAACCGGTCGCATTGTTATCAAGCTATAGTCATCAAGCTGTAGCTATAAAGCTATAGTTATCAAGCTACAAATCAGCACTTCACGTAAATAGAGCCAGCGTTGCTGGCTCTTTTGTTATCAGTTCAATCCCATGTCTTCGATTCGCTTTGCAATCAGCCTGCTGCACTCTTCACGCACAACGGAGCGCAGCCATTCTTGAGCAGGAGAATGCTCACAGCGCGCATGCCAAATCATCGAATAATCAAAAGGCGTAAATTGGAATGGCAACGGTTTTACGACTAGGTCATAGCGCTCAGCAACCAGATACGCCAAATCTGCCGGAACGGTAATGATGATAGGCAGAGTATCCACAATCGCCAGCGCAGCTTCTAAATGGTACGCACGCAGCACCATTTTGCGTTGCGGCTTGTCGATCAAAGCTTGCTCAATCAACGCTTTCACTCCGTCACTGATGGCAATCATCGCGTGAGGGTGGCTCAAATAGTCGTCCAAACTCATCTCTTGATTCGCCAAAGGATGCTGTTTGGACAGTAAACACAACACGCCAACGCGGCCAAGAATTTCGCTACGCAGCGGCTCTACGGGGCCTGTTGGGCGACAAATGGCGAGATCTGCCCCTTCATAAGTCAACTGATCGGATAAACGGTCATGCTGCAAAGGCAAAAAGTTAAATGACACATTCGGCGCTTCTTGATAAATGCGCGGTAAAGCAAACGGCAGAATGGTTTGCATGGCGTAGTCCGTGGTTGCGATGGTGAACGTCTGATCGCACTGCTGAGGATCGAACTCGACGGGCGACAATAATTGGCGCAGCGATTCCAACGGTTCACCTAAAGAGCGATCAATTTCTAGCGCTTTTTGGGTTGGGATCAAGTGCTGACCTTGGCGCGTAAACAGCGGATCGCCAAGCAGATCGCGTAATCGCCCTAACACACGACTCATCGCCGATTGGCTTAAATTAAGGCGAGTTGCCGCCTTGCTGACGCTGCTTTCTTCAATCAGTACACGCAACGCGACTAATAAATTCAGATCTCGGCGATAGATGTCTTCTAGTTCCACGATTTGCCACTTACAATGCGAGGGTTTTATCAAATTGTACTCTTCAGGCAAAAAAAATCCCGCCTTTCAGCGGGGAAGCCCAAGAAAAATGGGGATAGTGTCGGAATGAAGTGTTGGTAAAAATAGGTGAGCGGTATTGTTCATGTTTGATTGAGGCAAGAGGCGCTAATTCTCTTGCTCTGATGCACCTGACCATTTGTGCATCTCAATCCAAATCCCAATAATGGTTGCACTCATGCCTGCTAAAGGCATCAATGAGGTTTCAGCTGGCGTTCTAAGTACCAATGCACAGAACGAGATAAAACACAGCACTGAGTAAATCGTGAGTCTGTCTAACGCTGTTAACATCGCCTCTCCTTGCCAGTTGTTACCAAATTGTTAATTTAAGGTAAAACAAAAAAATCCGTTTGCCAAGTGGTTATTGAATATTTTTTCAACGAACGTAAAATTCACCGCTAAGTTAGTTACGAGAATCACACTATGAGCTTTAATCCTGAACTGGCAACAAAGACGTTAGAGGCGGAAGGACTGCGCTGCCCAGAGCCAGTGATGATGGTCAGGAAGACAATTCGCAACATGCAAGATGGTGAGGTTTTGCTAGTAAAAGCGGACGACCCATCGACAACTCGAGATATTCCGAGTTTCTGCCGCTTTATGGATCACCAGTTGATTGCAGCGCAAACAGAACAACTGCCTTATCAGTACCTGATTAAGAAAGGTTTGGAATAATCTCAGTGAGATCAAAAACGGCAGCCCAGTGGGCTGCCGTTTGTTTATTCGTCATATTCTAGTGTGCGAACTTCAGATTGGAGTTTGTTAAGTTGTTTCTGCATCGCACGTATTTCTTCATGCATTGGAATAATGTGCGCCACCCGAATCCACGCTTCAACCGTCAAGCCAGTAAGAATGAACGTCCCTGCCACAATCGGCAACCACATATCAGTCAGTACCATCGCTAACAAGCACAGCGCCAAACCAAAGGTGAATAAATAACTCTGACTCTTTGGGGTCATCCCCATGTAACGTGTAAGCATAAACTTGCCCTCTCGCTATCATTCACACCATTAAACTACCATGACAAGTATGACACTAATATGTCATCCGTCACGCTACGGAGCGATTTTAAGTCAGAGTTTGAGCTGCGCCACTAATTCGCTAGTTATTGATAATTCGCACCATTTTAACGATTGTTCGCAGATAACGTTTTTCCTTTTCAGGCTACGTTATCCGCTTCAAACCATTAAAAGAAGGCCGCACCAATCGCCAACAACACGAACAAAATAGCGGTTACTTTACGGATCAAACCCAATGGCATCTTGTCTGCTGAAAGCTTACCAATCAACACCACTGGTACGTTGGCCAACAGCATACCAATGGTAGTGCCAAGTATGACCCAACTCAGCGCATCCGCGTATTGCGCGCCTAGAATGGAAGTCGCAATCTGAGTTTTATCACCGATTTCAGCAACAAAGAAGGCAATAAAGCTGGCAATGAATGGTCCACGATTCGAGATCTCTTCGTCGTCATCCAGTTTGTCTGGGATCAGAACCCAAGCTGCCATGGCAACAAAACTGACCACCAGCACCCATTTTAAAACATCAGGAGATAGATAGTCGGCCACTACCACACCTAACCATGCAGCTAAAGCGTGGTTGGCAATGGTCGCCAAAAAGATGGCTGCAATAATGGGAATGGGTTTGCGGTAACGACTGGCAAGTAATAGGGATAGCAATTGGGTCTTATCGCCAATTTCTGCTAACGCCACAGTAGTAATTGAAATAGCTAAAACGCTCACGACATGCTCATTGGGGCGGGATAATTATTTTAACCATAGACAAACCTCACGCCCCACCCCGGTTCGTGATGATTTGTCTAAGGTCTTGCTAAACTTGAAAGGCTTCAAGTCTCGAACGCCATGGTGATTTTGCACCAATTATGTTGACGAACGAACCGGATGAAACAGAGACTTCATCAGGTAAGCTACTCCCCAAAGACAGGCGCAATTCTAGCCACCTTTGTTGCGCATCACAAGAGTCAAAGCAGGTGAAAACTCCCTTTTAGGAAAAATACAGCAGATAACGCGGTAAAAATTCATTAAAGGAGAAAATTGCCCACGAATTAATCAAGATTAGCTCTACTCCCATGCTCAATATCTGGTTATACTTGATTGTTATTTTATTCAACCGTAATTACTCTTTATCGCCCTTGTTTGAGTTGAAAAACTCAGCATACGAGACGAATTAATGAGTAACTAGAGAATCGCGCGAACCTGACTTATGCAAAAATACGATATCAAAACCTTCCAGGGAATGATCCTCGCGCTGCAGGATTATTGGGCTCAAAATGGTTGTACCATTGTTCAACCGCTAGATATGGAAGTGGGTGCGGGTACCTCTCACCCAATGACCTGTCTACGAGCGCTTGGCCCAGAGCCAATGTCGACAGCTTACGTACAACCTTCACGTCGTCCTACTGATGGCCGTTACGGTGAAAACCCTAACCGTCTTCAGCACTACTACCAATTCCAAGTAGCGCTAAAACCATCGCCTGACAATATTCAAGAGTTGTACCTTGGCTCCCTTGAAGTTCTTGGTATTGACCCACTTGTACACGACATCCGTTTTGTAGAAGACAACTGGGAAAACCCAACACTAGGCGCATGGGGTCTAGGCTGGGAAGTTTGGCTAAACGGCATGGAAGTAACTCAGTTTACTTACTTCCAACAAGTTGGCGGCCTTGAGTGTAAACCAGTGACTGGTGAGATCACTTACGGTATCGAACGTCTAGCAATGTACATCCAAGAAGTAGACTCGGTTTACGACCTAACTTGGAACATCGCGCCAGACGGCAGCAAGGTAACTTACGGTGACATTTTCCACCAAAACGAAGTTGAGCAATCAACTTACAACTTCGAACACGCAGACGTTGATTTCCTATTCAGCTTCTTCGACCAGTGTGAAAAAGAATCGAAAGAACTACTCGAACTAGAAAAACCGCTACCTCTGCCTGCTTACGAGCGCATCTTGAAAGCGGCACACGCGTTCAACTTGTTAGACGCACGCAAAGCCATCTCGGTTACAGAGCGTCAACGTTACATCCTGCGCATCCGCAATCTGACTAAAGCAGTAGCAGAAGCATACTACGCATCGCGTGAAGCTCTTGGCTTCCCAATGTGTAAGAAAGAACAAGCGTAAGGGGTAGAGTAACATGGCAAAAGAATTTCTAATCGAGCTAGGTACAGAAGAGCTACCACCAACGCAACTTCGTACTCTAGCTGAAGCATTTGCAGCAAACTTCGAAGCAGAACTAAAAGGCGCTGAGCTTGCTCACAAAGGCGTAAAATGGTTCGCGGCACCTCGTCGTCTTGCACTTAAAGTCGCAGCATTGGCAGAAAGCCAATCAGACAAAGTTGTTGAAAAACGTGGTCCTGCGGTTTCTGCAGCATTTGACGCGGAAGGCAACCCAACCAAAGCGGCTCAAGGCTGGGCACGCGGTTGTGGCATCACGGTTGACCAAGCTGATCGCATGGTAACCGACAAAGGTGAATGGCTACTGTTCAAACAAGAAGTGAAAGGTCAGCCAACGTCTGAGATCGTAGTTGAACTTGCAGCGAAAGCACTAGCAAACTTACCTATCGCAAAACCAATGCGCTGGGGTAACAAAACGACTCAATTTATCCGTCCGGTTAAGACTCTAACCATGCTAATGGGCAGCGACCTAATCGAAGGCGAGATCCTTGGTGTCGCTTCAGACCGCACTATCCGTGGTCACCGCTTCATGGGTGAAAAAGAGTTCACTATCGATTCTGCTGAGCAATACCCTGCGATCCTAGAAGAGCGCGGTAAAGTCATGGCAGATTACGAAGCGCGTAAAGCAATCATCCTAGCTGACGCACAAAAAGCGGCAGCAGCGGTTGGCGGTATCGCTGACCTAGAAGATGACCTAGTAGAAGAAGTAACGTCTCTGGTTGAATGGCCAGTAGTTCTAACGGCGAAGTTTGAAGAAGAGTTTCTAAAAGTGCCTTCTGAAGCGTTGGTTTACACCATGAAAGGTGACCAAAAATACTTCCCTGTTTATGACGAAAACAAGAAGCTATTACCAAACTTCATCTTCGTATCGAACATCGAATCAAAAGAGCCTCGTTACGTAATCGAAGGTAACGAGAAAGTGGTTCGTCCTCGTCTTGCTGACGCAGAGTTCTTCTTCAACACAGACCGTAAGCGTCCGCTTATCGACCGTCTGCCTGAGCTAGAACAAGCGATCTTCCAAAAGCAACTGGGTACGATCAAAGACAAAACAGACCGCATCACAGAACTTGCTGGCTACATTGCTGAGCAAATCGGTGCTGACGTTGAGAAATCTAAGCGTGCTGGTCTACTAGCAAAATGTGACCTAATGACTTCAATGGTATTCGAATTTACGGATACTCAAGGTGTCATGGGTATGCACTACGCTCGCCACGACGGTGAAGCAGAAGAAGTTGCAGTCGCACTGAACGAGCAATACATGCCTCGTTTCGCAGGTGATGAACTGCCTTCAAACGGCGTTTCAACCGCAGTTGCAATGGCAGACAAGCTAGACACTATCGTCGGTATCTTCGGTATTGGTCAAGCGCCTAAAGGCAGCGACCCATTCGCACTACGCCGCGCATCTCTAGGTGTACTACGTATCATCGTTGAATACGGCTACAACCTAGATCTTGTTGACCTAGTAGCGAAAGCGAAGTCACTGTTTGGTGACCGCCTAACCAACGACAACGTTGAACAAGACGTTATCGAGTTCATGCTTGGTCGTTTCCGTGCTTGGTACCAAGACGAAGGCTTCAGCGTAGACATCATTCAAGCGGTTCTAGCACGTCGCCCAACGAAACCAGCAGATTTCGACCAACGTGTTAAAGCGGTTTCACACTTCCGTGAACTGGAAGCGGCAGAGTCTCTAGCGGCAGCAAACAAACGTGTCGGTAACATCCTAGCGAAATTCGACGGCGAACTAGCAGAAGAAATTGACCTAGCACTTCTACAAGAAGACGCAGAGAAAGCACTAGCAGAAAGCGTTGAAGTAATGACAGAAGCGCTAGAGCCAGCATTTGCAACCGGTAACTACCAAGAAGCCCTAAGCAAACTAGCTGACCTACGTGAGCCAGTGGATGCGTTCTTTGATAACGTAATGGTAATGGCAGACGACGAAGCACTTAAGAAGAACCGTCTGACACTGCTAAACAACCTGCGTAACCTGTTCCTACAGATCGCAGACATTTCTTTGCTTCAAAAGTAATTCATTACTCTTCGAAGTGATTAAGAAATAAGTAAAAGGGAAGCGTCAGCTTCCCTTTTTTGTTGCCTTCAAACGGAGATAACCGGTTCTTATTATTCATTTTGTGAACAAGGCAAAAATTTGTAGGGTGAGACGCGTTGAACTTGTTGGTGCAGAGCTCGGATTGTAGAGGCACAGTTTTGCTATAACTGGGTTGTTTATTCGGGGGAAGGACACAATGAAAAAAACAATTCTCGCACTCTCTATCGGCCTACTGAGCGCCTGCAGCCAAATTCCAGAAAATGCCATCGTATTAAGCGTGGGAGACGATACTGCCGTCTTAGAACCAAACTCAGACGGTTTACTCGTCGCAGAGCAAAAACTAGAAAAAGGCAACTACACCTTTACCATTGCCGACAGCAAACAAACCTGTGGCAACAGCTTTGCGCTAGCGGAAGAAAGCCGCATCAAATTCAATACACCATTAAAAATGGATAACTGCGCAACCGACACATCTATGCCGCTGCGCATTTTCAAAGCCAATACCTACCTCTTCACGCTCAATCCAGACACCAATGAGCTAACCGTTAAAATCAAACCAAAACAAAGTCAGGACATCACCTATTCTTGCCCTGTTGCAACCGACACAGCTAAAACCATCAACGTAGCCCAAACCTTTACTGATGGCACTGTTGTTCGTGACGCCTTAACCGGGCAAGAAGCCACCGTCGCCAATGGCAGCGTAACCATGCAACCAGGCCCGATGAGCCAAGGTCTATTGCTGTTAGAAGAGGTTGAACCGCAAGCCGATAAACCGTTCAGCTGGGATAACGCGACGGTGTACTTCGTCATGACCGACCGCTTCTACAATGGTAACCCAGACAATGACAACAGCTACGGTCGCAGCAAAGACGGTAAATACGAGATTGGTACTTTCCACGGTGGTGACTTAGCGGGTCTGACGAAAAAACTCGATTACATCGAATCCCTCGGTGTGAATGCCATCTGGATAACTTCACCACTGGAACAAATCCATGGTTGGGTTGGCGGCGGCGATAAGGGCGACTTTAAACACTACGGCTATCACGGCTACTACCACCAAGATTGGACCAAGCTTGATGCCAACATGGGTACCGAAGATGAGCTGAGAACCTTCATCGATACCGCGCACAAGAAAGGCATTCGCGTGATTTGGGATGTGGTCATGAACCATACTGGCTACGCAACATTAGCCGACATGCAGGAATTCGGCTTTGGTCAACTTTACCTTGATGACCAAGAAGCCAAAGAAGTCCTTGGTGAAAAATGGACCGACTGGCAACCAAAATCGGGACAAAGCTGGCACAGCTTCAACGACTACATCAAATACGGTGATAGTGAAGCATGGGAAAAATGGTGGGGCAAAGATTGGATTCGCACCGACATTGGCGATTACGATGCACCGGGATACAACGACATCACCATGTCTTTGAACTACCTACCGGATCTCAAAACCGAATCGACGCAGAAAACCGGACTACCAAACTTCTTCCGCAATAAAGACACCAATGCGCAAGATGAATTGAAAACCCCTCGAGAACATCTGATCACATGGCTATCGGATTGGGTACGTGATTACGGCATTGATGGCTTCCGCGTCGATACCGCCAAACACGTTGAGATGGAAGCGTGGGCAGAGCTTAAAGCAAGAACCACTCAAGCCCTCGCCAAATGGAAACAAAACCACCCCGACAAAGCACTAGACGATCTGCCATTTTGGATGACCGGCGAAGTGTGGGCACACAGCGTGGTGAAGAGCCCGTATTTCGATAACGGCTTCGATTCGATCATCAACTTCGAGTTCCAATCTGACGTGGCACCAAAAGCGCTAAAGTGTTTCGCTCAACTTGATAATGATTACCGCCGCTATGCAGAGCGTATTAACTCCGATCCTGAATTCAACGTGTTGAGTTACCTGTCTTCGCACGATACTCAACTGTTTTGGTCGGCACGCAACCGCAGCTTTGATGACCAAGCTCGCGCCGCCAATGCGTTAATGCTGGCACCGGGTGCAGTACAAATCTACTACGGCGATGAGATTGCCCGTGACTTTGGCGTGACTGGATCCGATCCGACCCAAGGTACACGTTCCGACATGCCATGGGACAAGATTCATGGCGAGCGTGAAGACTTACTACAACATTGGCAGAAATTGGGCGAATTCCGTCAACGCCACCCAGCGGTTGCTCAAGGTAAGCACATCACTCGTAATCAAGAAGGCTACTACGCATTCGAACGCCAATACCAAGACGACAAAGTACTGATTGTTTACACTGGCGAATAACCGACTCACTCCACCAGCAAGGGAAGCATTTCGCTTCCCTTTTTTAATTCCACATCCTCTCCATCTGGTCTGATGACAAACTTTTTTCTTCTTCGAGTAAATTCACACTTTGCGTCGTAATAACATTAGGGTAAGGTCAAGTATTACTCTATAAGCTGATGTTTCGTCAGCAATCAAGACACATAAAGCAATCACAATGAATTAGGTATATGTAAGCATGCAGTTCTCAAAGTTTGGTGAAAAATTTAATCAGTATTCAGGTATTACGCAGTTAATGGACGATTTGAATGATGGCCTACGCACGCCAGGTGCCATCATGCTCGGTGGGGGTAACCCGGCCGCCATTCCTGCCATGCTCGATTACTTTCACCAAGCCAGTGAAGAAATGCTCGCCAGTGGCGAACTCGTCGCCGCGCTCACTAATTATGATGGCCCTCAGGGTAAAGACGTGTTCGTCAAAGCGCTCGCACAGCAGTTTCGTGAAACATACGGCTGGGACATCAGTGAGAAGAATATTAGCCTGACGAATGGCAGCCAAAGCGGGTTCTTCTACCTATTTAATTTGTTTGCTGGTCAGCAGCCAGATGGTTCGCACAAAAAAGTCCTGTTGCCTATCGCACCGGAATACATTGGCTACGGTGATGCAGGTATCGATGAAGACATTTTTGTTTCGTACCATCCAGAAATCGAGCTACTCGACAACGGCCTATTCAAATATCACGTTGATTTTGAAAAACTCACCGTCGATGACTCCGTCGCAGCAATTTGCGCATCTCGCCCAACCAACCCAACAGGTAACGTACTGACTAACGAAGAAGTGCGTAAACTGGACAAATTGGCGCGCGAGAACAACATCCCACTGATCATCGACAATGCGTACGGCTTGCCGTTCCCGAACATCATTTTTGAAGATGTAGAACCATTCTGGAATGAAAACACCATCCTGTGCATGAGCTTATCTAAACTTGGCTTACCGGGTGTGCGATGTGGGATCGTGATTGCGAGTGAAGAAATCACCCAAGCACTCACCAATATGAATGGCATAATCAGCTTAGCGCCAGGCAGTGTTGGCCCAGCATTGGCAAACCACATCATCGCTAAAGGCGATCTACTCAAACTGAGTTCAGAGGTGATTAAGCCGTTCTACAAGCAGAAATCACAACGCGCGGTAGAACTGCTACAACAGGCGATTACCGACGAGCGATTCCGTATCCACAAACCTGAAGGGGCGATCTTCTTGTGGTTATGGTTTGATGAGTTGCCAATTACGACAATGGAGTTGTACCAACGCTTGAAAGCGCGTGGCGTATTGATTGTTCCGGGTGAGTACTTCTTTATTGGTCAGAAAGACGAGTGGGACCATGCTCATCAGTGCTTGCGCATGAACTACGTTCAAGACGATGAGATGATGCAGAAAGGTATCGCGATTATCGCGGAAGAAGTCGAAAAGGCTTACCAACAAGGTCAGTAAAGCAAACTCCCGCATCAAAGACACAAATTAAAAAGAGCGCCAACTGGCGCTCTTTCTCACTCTATAGGGCAAATAACTTGCTGATTAGTTGCTTTCTAGCAGGTTGTTGCCACCGATAGCAATTTTACGTGGTTGCATTGCTTCTGGAATTTCACGCACCAAGTCTATGTGTAATAGGCCGTTTTCCATTGAAGCGCCAGTCACTTTTACATAGTCCGCTAATTGGAACTTACGTTCAAAATCGCGCTCTGCAATGCCTTGGTACACGTAGTTTTTTCCTTCTTCTGCTTTACGCTCGCCCTTCACGATCAACATGTTTTCATTTTGAGTTAGATCGAGTTGGTCTTCAGAGAAACCAGCAACTGCCATAGTAATACGGTAGTTGTGCTCATCTTTTTGCTCGATGTTGTACGGAGGGTAACCGCCAGAAGTATTTTTCGCTGTATTCGCTTCCATCAGATTTAGCAGACGATCAAAGCCAATTGCATTACGGTATAGTGGTGAGAAATCTACGTTACGCATAAATCTATCCTCTTAATTAAGCAATAGTCTTAGTTCGGATGAACTTCATCCTACTGGCGTGTTTATGCAAAAACCGACGCCGAACTAAGAGATTCTTATCATTCCACTGGCCTTGGTTTGGCTCGGAGACATGATATTGAATCTAAAGGTTTAAGTTGTGTGCTAAAACACCATATCCTCTTTTGAGCGATCTCGTTTTAGCGATTCCAGAGGGCTGATCTTCTAGTCTCTAGCAAGCCAGTCATCCTCTTCACAACTAGATATAAGGTCATCAAAAATCGCTTTCAAGGGACAAAATGAAAAAAATTTCAACGCGCCTATCAAAGACCTCAAATTAAGCTCGCTTTTCCTACGCGACAACAATACAAAGCCCACCTCTTACGGCTGGCTTATAAGCCCAATTTTTATTTGCGAGATGGTTTACGCGCTTTCACCATCCCTTGCTCGGCCGCTTTCTCTTGCTTCAACTTACGTTTTTCTTTCAAGCTTAACTGGGGTTGCTTCTTGTCTTTTTTGCTCATGACTTCACCTCTATTTTACTGACATAACATACAGCTACACACCAGATGCGGTGTCGGTGGCTGTGATTGATGAATGATTTCGGTAATCACAAAGCAGCGGCGCTGGTTGAATATCTCGAGTTCTAAGACCTCATCCTGAGAGCGCCCCAACAATCGGGAGCCTAAGTACGAATCAACAGCTAGCATCCCCGCAAGAGGTTGGCTCTTACGTGAATCAACTAACGTCATGCGATATTGATAGGAGCGGTCAAGGTCCACTAAGCGAACGGTGTCGCCAATCGCAATTCGGGCTAAGTTGCGACACTGGGTTTGCTGTTCGTAAGCTTCAAACAGCGACAGTAATCTTAGTGGTGATTGATAGGTTAAAAAGCGACTGGTTAACCACCAAGTTCGCAGCGCTAAGCAGTACGCAGTGAACCAGCGTTCAAACATGATATTTTCCTTCTTAATGCCTTGTCTTACAGATAATTGCAGTGCATTGAACCGGAAGTGCGTCACCTCCGGCTTAGTTCAGGAAAATCGTCACCATGTTTTCTAACCTCGTATGATTGGAAAGCTCTACAGCACTATAGCGAGCAGGAAAAAGAAAGCAAAAGCACTCAAGCGAACAAAATGGCAAGAAAAACAGAAAAGGGAAACAAAATGGTGCCGCTACTCAAGACTCTGGCAGTTAGTAGCAGAAAAGCCAAAGTCTTGGCATAAAGTGGTGATTTTCATACCACCAAGAAACAAAAAAGCAGCGATGGCTCGCTGCTTTTTTCTATCCAAAAACGCTTGTCGCTACACGTCTAGGTTTGCAACCTTCAGTGCGTTCTCTTCGATGAAGTGACGACGAGGTTCAACTTGGTCACCCATTAGCGTTGTGAACAATTGGTCTGCGCCTACCGCATCTTCAATCGTTACTTGCATCATGCGACGTGTCTCTGGGTCCATTGTGGTTTCCCAAAGCTGATCTGGGTTCATCTCACCTAGACCTTTGTAGCGCTGACGGCTTAGACCACGCATCGATTCTTTAACCAACCACTCAAGTGCTTCAGCAAAGCTTGATACTGGCAGAGTACGTTCACCACGTTTGATGTACGCGCCCTCTTCTAGAAGACCGTCTAGGACTTCAGAAAGGTCCGCCAGCTTGCCGTATTCTTTTGAGTTTAGGAAATCAACACTTAGCGCATGCTCGTGAGTCACACCGTGTGTACGAACGATGATCTTCGGCAGGCTCAAACCAAGCTCTGCGTGCAGCTCCACTTCGTAGCTGTATTGGCTTGCACCCACTTCTTTCGCGTTTAGTTGCTCAACAAGTTGTTTTGTCCAAGCTTCTACTGCTGCTGCATCATGACACTGCTCAGCCGTTAGACGAGATGTGTAGATAAGCTCATGCACTAAGGCGCGAGGGTAACGACGGCTCATACGATCAGCAAGCTTGATACCTGCATTGTATTGTTGAACCAGTTTTTCTAGCGCTTCGCCAGCTAGAGCTGGAGCTTCTGCGTTTACGTGCAGTGATGCGTTGTCCAATGCCAATGATACTTGGTATTGGTTCATCGCTTCTTCATCTTTGATGTACTGCTCTTGTTTGCCCTTCTTCACTTTGTATAGTGGTGGCTGAGCGATGTACACGTAACCACGCTCGATAAGCTCTGGCATTTGACGGTAGAAGAAGGTCAACAGTAGCGTACGAATGTGCGAACCATCGACGTCAGCATCGGTCATGATGATGATGTTGTGGTAACGCAGTTTGTCCGGGTTGTACTCGTCACGACCGATACCACAGCCAAGTGCTGTAATAAGCGTTGCAACTTCTTGCGAAGACAACATCTTGTCGAAACGTGCTTTTTCTACGTTCAGGATCTTACCTTTCAGCGGTAGGATTGCCTGATTCTTACGATTACGACCCTGCTTAGCTGAACCACCCGCAGAGTCACCCTCCACAATGTATAGTTCAGAGAGTGCCGGATCTTTTTCCTGACAGTCTGCAAGTTTGCCTGGTAGGCCTGCTAGGTCTAGCGCGCCTTTACGACGAGTCATTTCACGCGCTTTACGTGCGGCTTCACGTGCACGTGCTGCATCGATGATTTTCGAACAAACCATCTTCGCTTCGCTTGGGTTTTCGACCAAGAACTCAGATAGCTTCTCACCCATCGCCGATTCAACCGCTGATTTCACTTCAGAAGAAACCAGTTTGTCTTTGGTTTGGCTCGAGAATTTTGGATCAGGCACTTTTACTGAAACAACGGCAGTCAAACCTTCACGCGCATCGTCGCCTGACGTTGCCGTTTTCGCTTTCTTCGAGAAGCCTTCTTTATCCATAAAGCTGTTTAGCGTACGTGTTAGTGCCGCACGGAAACCAGCAAGGTGAGTACCACCATCGCGCTGTGGAATGTTGTTGGTGAAACAGAAGATGTTCTCTTGGAAACCATCGTTCCACTGCATTGCCACTTCTACCGAAATGCCGTCTTCACGTTCTAAGTCGAAGTGGAAGATTTTCTCGATGATTGGTGTTTTGTTAGTGTTTAAGTGCTGAACGAACGCTTGAATACCACCTTCATACATGAAGTGATCTTGCTTGTCCGCTTCGCGCTCATCAATAAGCTTGATAGAAACGCCTGAGTTCAAGAACGATAGCTCACGCAGACGTTTTGCTAGGATGTCGTAATGGAATTCAGTGTTAGAGAAAGTTTCTGCACTTGGCCAGAAACGAATTTGTGTACCGGTTTTATCCGTATCACCCACAACCGCTAGAGGCGCTTCAGGCTCACCATGACGGTAAGTTTGCGTGTGGATATGACCGCCACGATGGATGGTTAGTACCACTTTTTCTGACAGTGCGTTTACTACCGAAACACCCACGCCGTGAAGACCGCCTGATACTTTGTACGAGTTATCATCGAACTTACCACCAGCGTGCAGTACAGTCATGATAACTTCTGCTGCTGATACTTTTTCTTCTGGGTGCATTTCTGTTGGAATGCCACGACCATCATCGCTAACGGAAACCGAGTTGTCCTCATGAATTGTCACAACGATGTCTTTACAGTGACCTGCCAACGCTTCATCAATTGAGTTATCCACCACCTCGAAAACCATGTGGTGAAGGCCGGTGCCGTCGTCCGTGTCCCCGATGTACATACCTGGACGCTTACGTACCGCATCCAGACCCTTCAGTACCTTAATACTCGATGAATCGTAATTTTCAGACATGAGTTTCTCTCTTCTAGTTTGACTCTATCCTGCCATGTTCCACATGAAACAATTTGCCATTATCGTCGAGCATGTCGGCGATTTGGTTTTCAGTGATAGAGCTTACAAATACTTGTGCGCCTGTCTCTTTCAAGCAATCTGCAAGACGCTTGCGACGTTGGCTATCTAATTCCGACGCAAAGTCGTCAATTAGGTAAATGCATTGTTTACCGGTCATCGCTGTAAGATGTTGCCCTTGCGCCACACGCAACGCACACACCATCAGCTTTAACTGACCGCGTGACAGAACATCCTCAACGGGCGTTCCATTCACTTTAATGCGCAAATCAGCTTTATTCGGGCCACTAAAGGTGTACCCCAAAGACTGATCACGCTCGAAATTCTTTTCTAGTATTTCTTGGTATGGGGTGTCTTTATCCCAACCACGATAATACTTCAATTGGATCTCAAATTCTGGCAAAAATGTCTGACAGATCGTTTCTGCGACGGTTTTCATCTGTTCAATGTACAGTGACCGCCACTGGCTGATGTTTTCCGCCAAACGCGCCATCTCTTGATCCCAATAACTGAGCTCACGATAACTACTCGCGGTCTTCAACAACGCATTTCTCTGTTTGTTGAGACGCTTAAAACGACCCCATGCATCATAAAATGCTGGCTCGGTATGAAACACGCCCCAATCGATGAATGCACGGCGATGTTTTGGACCATCCGTCAGTAAATCAAACCCTTCTGGATGTATCAACTGCAGCGGTAACACTTGCGCCAATTGCGCCAATTTTTGCCCAGATTGACCGCCTATTTTAACCTCTGTCGAGCCATCGCGCTGCTTATTAATGCCGATAGGGAGCTCAAATTGATCCGAGTTCAAAAAACGACCATGAACAAACAGTTCATCACACTCATTTTGAATCACACGACCAGTGAGAGAGCTTTTGAATGAGCGACCATGCCCGAGTAAATAAATCGCTTCTAGGACACTGGTTTTGCCGCTACCGTTCGGTCCAATAAGAAAGTTAAAGCCTGCTGATAACTGAATATCACAGGCTTTAATGTTGCGAAACTGCTGAATGATGAGACGAGAAAGAGGCATTCAGTTGGCTTATAGACGAATTGGCATCACCACGTACATGGCACTGTCATCGTCGGCATTTTCAATCAATGCACTGGCATTGGCATCCGACATCGACACTTGTACCTTCTCGCAACGTAGCGTGTTCAGCACATCCAACACGTAGCTAACGTTGAAGCCGATTTCAATTGGGTCACCTTCAAAGGTCACATCCAGCATCTCTTCGGCTTCTTCCTGCTCTGGGTTGTTTGCCGTAATGCGCATTTCGCTGCCCGCTAAGTTAACACGCACACCACGGAACTTTTCGTTAGAAAGAATCGCAGCACGCGAGAACGCTTGGCGCAATTCATCACAACTTGCGATCAGTGTTTTGTTGGTATGTTGCGGTAATACGCGGCGATAGTCAGGGAAACGGCCATCAACTAGTTTAGACGTGAAGATAAAGTTGTTCACTTCTGCACGCACGTTTGAGCTGCCAATTTGCAAAACGACAGGTTGCTCTGGCGCATCCATCAGCTTAACCAATTCCTGCACACCTTTGCGTGGCACGATGATTTGCTTTTGGGCGAAGTCAGCACTTAGTTGAGTTTGCGATACTGCCATACGGTGACCGTCGGTCGCCACACTACGCAGTGTCGTGCCATCGATTTCAAACAGCATACCGTTGAGGTAGTAACGTACGTCTTGGTTTGCCATCGAGAACTGAGTTTTGTCGATAAGCGTACGCAGATCCGCTTGGCTCAGTGATACTTCAACTTCACTTTGCCAATCTTCAATGTTCGGGAAGTCATTCGCTGGTAGCGTTGCCAGTGAGAAACGGCTGCGACCAGAACGAACTTGCACGCGATCGCCTTCTAACACAAAAGTGATGATCGCATCGTCTGGCAAGCCACGGCAAATATCGAGAAACTTACGCGAAGGAACGGTAATGCTACCCGCTTCGAAATCCCCTTCTAGAGTCACTTTGCTCACCAATTCCACTTCTAGGTCAGTCGCGGTCATTGATAGCACGTTCTCTTCTACTTTAATCAGTAGGTTGCCCAAAATAGGCAGGGTTGGTCGGCCACCCAAAGCGCCCGAAACCTGTTGTAGCGGTTTGATTAAATGACTACGTTCAATAGTAAATTTCATGCTTGGCTCTTTACGCTGTCAGCTCAAAAATTGATTTGCTTAGAATACCGTTATTCTAACCGATTAAGAAGACAGGGTGCGAATCAAGTTCGAGTAATCTTCCTTAATATCGTGGCTCTCTTCACGCAGCTGCTCAATCTTGCGACATGCATGCAAAACGGTCGTATGGTCTCGGCCACCAAACGCATCACCGATTTCTGGCAAGCTGTGGTTAGTTAGCTCTTTAGCCAGTGCCATCGCCAATTGACGAGGACGTGCAACGGAGCGAGAACGACGTTTAGACAGCAGATCCGCCACTTTGATTTTGTAGTACTCAGCAACCGTCTTTTGAATGTTGTCGATGGTCACCAACTTCTCTTGCAGCGCCAGCAGATCGCGCAGCGCTTCGCGAACGAAGTCGATGGTGATTGGGCGGCCAGTAAAGTTCGCGTTGGCAATTACTCGGTTCAACGCGCCTTCCAACTCACGAACGTTGGAACGCAGACGTTTTGCAATAAAGAACGCAACTTCGTCAGCCAAATGAATTTGATGGTCTTCAGCTTTCTTCATCAAAATCGCCACACGCGTCTCTAGCTCAGGCGGCTCGATCGCAACCGTTAGACCCCAACCAAAGCGCGATTTCAGACGATCCTCTACCCCGCTGATCTCTTTTGGATAACGGTCAGAAGTTAGGATGATCTGTTGGTTACCTTCCAACAATGCGTTGAAGGTATGGAAGAATTCTTCTTGTGAGCGCTCTTTGTTGGCAAAGAATTGGATGTCATCGATAAGGAGTGCATCCACACTGCGGTAGTAGCGCTTGAATTCTTCAATCGCATTGTTTTGCAGTGCTTTTACCATGTCTTGCACGAAACGCTCAGAGTGCATGTACACCACTTTCGCGTTCGGGTTGTTATCCACAATCGCGTTACCCACAGCGTGAAGCAAGTGAGTTTTACCTAGACCAGTACCACCGTAAAGGAACAGTGGGTTGTAGGCTGCTCCTGGGTTATCCGATACCTGACGCGCCGCAGCCAAACCCAGTTGGTTCGATTTACCTTCTACGAAGTTGTCGAACTTATGTTTTGGGTTCATGTTTGAGCGGTGATTGATCGCTGCAATCGCTTGAGGGTCGTCATCCCATGTTTTGTGCACAGGTTTACGTGCTTGCAACTGCGCAGGCGCTGAAGATTCCGCAGCCACATCCGCCGGCGTACGTGTCGGTGCTGGCTTAGGCGCAGAAACTGGGCGACTGCCCACTTCAAAGCGTAAATTCGGGATGTCGTTACCACAGTATTCCTGCAGTAAACGAGTAATGCTGTTCAGATACTTATCACGCACCCAATCCAACACAAAGCGGTTTGGCGCGAATAGAGTGAGAGTATTGTCATTGAGCTCCGCTTGTAACGGACGAACCCACATACTGAATTCTGTAGCTGGTAGCTCTTCTTGAAGCTGCTGCAAACATTGCAGCCAAAGCGAAGATGACACGGTGCCCCCACTGAGTAATTGAATTATCGGAAAAGACTGGCAATTTTACCTGTTGATAACCAAGATCGCCAGCAATTGATCGACGATCAAGTGAATAAGATCTAAGTTATTCACAATTATTTCGCCAAACTTGGTGAGATCAACACACCTTGCCCCAAATTTGCCCACACATTGATCCACATTTGGGCAAATTTAGCGAGATCGACAGATTGGTGATAACTCTGTGTATTATTTTCTTTCCAGCGCCTCTTTTTTCGATCCTTTCGCTTTGATTCGATCGTTTTTCCATCGCCTCCTTGCCAAATTGTCTATTATCTAAACCAAATGAGAACTTATTACTCTCTGGTCTAGGTTATTGCTCTTGGTTATTTATTTAATTGAGCTAACTAACAGTAGTATTTCCAACTATAAAAATATGGAGATGTATTATGAAAAACTGGGTTAAGGTTGCCGTTGCAGCCATCGCACTATCTGCCGCGACAGTTCAAGCGGCAGTCGACACTGCCGCAACTGAAGTCAAGGTGGGCATGTCTGGCCGTTACTTCCCATTCACTTTCGTGAAGCAAGACAAGCTACAAGGCTTTGAGGTGGATATGTGGGATGAGATCGGTAAGCGTAACGACTACAAGATCGAATACGTGACGTCGAACTTCTCAGGTTTGTTTGGTCTTTTAGAAACTGGCCGCATCGATACAATCTCAAACCAAATCACCATGACAGATGAGCGCAAAGCGAAATACCTGTTTGCAGACCCTTATGTGATCGACGGCGCGCAAATCACGGTACGTAAAGGCAACGACAGCATCAAAGGTGTAGACGATCTAGCAGGCAAAACCGTTGCGGTTAACCTAGGTTCTAACTTTGAGCAGTTACTACGCCAATACGACAAAGATGGCAAAATCAACATCAAAACTTACGACACTGGTATCGAGCATGATGTTGCGCTTGGCCGTGCAGACGCTTTCGTGATGGACCGTTTGTCTGCGCTAGAACTGATCAAGAAAACTGGTCTGCCACTGGAACTGGCTGGTGAACCGTTTGAAACCATTCAAAACGCATGGCCTTTTGTCAACAATGAAAAAGGTCAGAAGCTACAAGCGGAAGTGAATAAAGCACTAGCAGAGATGCGTGCAGATGGTACAGTAGAAAAGATTTCAGTGAAGTGGTTTGGTGCTGACATCACGAAGTAATGCTACTTTGCTTTCGAGAATGCGAACAATCGCAACTCTCGACCTAAAATAAACTCATGTGAAGGTGGAACATTGTTTTCCACCTTTTCTTTTCTCTAGCCTTTAGGTAAGCCGTATGGGATTTGATTTTAATTACATGTTGGAACTGCTGCCGATATTGCTCAAATATCTTGGCACAACCATGGAAATGGCCACATGGGGCTTGGTCTTTTCACTGATTTTAGCCGTCATTTTGGCGAACATTCGCGTATTTAAGCTGCCAGTTCTCGACCAATTGAGTCAACTGTACATCAGCTTCTTCCGTGGTACCCCACTGTTAGTACAACTTTTCCTGCTTTATTACGGCTTGCCACAAATCTTCCCTGTGATGGTGGGTATCGATGCATTTTCTGCCGCAGTGATTGGTTTAACGTTGCACTTTGCCGCTTATATGGCCGAGAGTATTCGTGCTGCAATCATCGGTATTGATCGTAGCCAAATGGAAGCGAGCCTATCGGTCGGCATGACAACGCCACAAGCGATGCGTCGCGTGATTCTGCCACAAGCAACACGAGTAGCACTGCCCTCATTGATGAACTACTTCATTGATATGATTAAGTCGACTTCCCTCGCCTTTACGCTTGGCGTGGCAGAAATCATGGCTAAAGCGCAAATGGAAGCCTCTTCTAGTTTCCGCTTCTTCGAAGCTTTCCTTGCTGTCGCTCTGATTTACTGGGGCGTGGTGGTGATTCTGACTCGAGTACAAATTTGGGCTGAAGCGAAACTGAATAAGGCGTACGTACGATGATCAAATTAGAAAATATCCACAAGCGCTTTGGCGATACTGAAGTCCTGAAAGGCATTGATCTCGATATCAAACAGGGTGAGATCATCGTGATTATCGGCTCTAGCGGTACGGGTAAGTCGACCCTGTTGCGCACCGTTAACTTCCTTGAGCAGGCCGACGAAGGTCGTATCACTATCGACGACATCTCTGTCGATACACAAAAGCACACGAAAGCCGAAGTCTTGGCGCTGCGTCGCCGTACTGGGTTTGTTTTCCAAAATTATGCCCTTTTTGCGCACATGACGGCTCGCCAGAATATTGCCGAAGGTTTGATTACCGTGCGTGGCTGGAAGAAACAGGAAGCTCTGACTCGTGCACAGCAGATTCTGGATGATATTGGCCTTGGCGAGAAAGGTGACAGCTACCCGGCAGCTCTATCTGGTGGCCAGCAGCAGCGTGTCGGTATCGGCCGCGCTATGGCGTTACAGCCAGAACTGTTACTTTTTGATGAGCCAACTTCCGCACTGGATCCGGAATGGGTCGGTGAAGTTCTCTCATTAATGAAGAAGTTAGCCAATCAGCATCAAACCATGCTGGTGGTAACACACGAGATGCAATTTGCTAAAGAAGTCGCCGATCGGGTGATCTTTATGGCGGGAGGCAACATCGTCGAACAAGGTTCTCCACAGGATATTTTCGATAATCCACAAGATCCTCGTTTGAAAAAATTCCTTAACCAAGTAGGAATAGAGTAACGATCAAGCAACAGGATCGATTGATCCTTGAGATTTTACTCACACTACGTATAATCGCCCGGCCGGAATTTCGTACTCATTGAGTCATTGACACATTATGTGAGTGTGATTACAATTCCGCCTCTTTGTTGAGAGGCGTCGGTTGTTCTTCTCTATATAAAGAGCTTCTTTATAAAGAAAACAGATGCCCACGCCGGGTTTAACAAGAACCTAAAACTACTGATCAGTAAAGGTAATTATCATGAAACGCACTTTTCAACCTACAGTTCTAAAGCGCAAGCGTACTCACGGCTTCCGTGCTCGCATGGCAACTAAGAACGGTCGTAAAGTTATCAACGCACGTCGTGCAAAAGGCCGTGCGCGCCTATCAAAATAATCGCTAGTTTATTTTGAACACGTACGCGTTTAATCGGGAGTTACGCTTGTTAACTCCCGAGCATTATCAAAACGTCTTCCAGCAAGCTCACCGAGCTGGCTCGCCTCATTTCACCATCATTGCTCGCAATAACAAACTTTCTCATCCACGATTAGGTTTAGCTGTTCCGAAAAAGCAAATCAAAACTGCTGTCGGTCGTAACCGCTTTAAGCGTTTGGCTCGTGAAAGCTTTCGTAACTCTCAACATCAGCTTCCAAACAAAGATTTTGTTGTGATCGCGAAGAAAAGCGCGCAAGATTTAAGCAATGAGGAAATTTTAAAGTTGTTTGATAAGCTATGGCAACGCCTGTCTCGCCCTTCACGTGGATAGCCATTGGGCTCGTTTATCTTTATCGCTGGTTTATCAGCCCTCTGATTGGTCCTCGTTGCCGGTTCACACCAACTTGTTCCACTTACGCGCTAGAAGCTTTGAGAGCTCACGGTTTTGTAAAAGGATGTTGGTTATCAGGCAAACGTCTATTAAAATGCCACCCTTTGAATGAAGGGGGGTATGACCCCGTTCCACCAGTCCAAAAACAAGACAGAGATAACTAACGATGGATTCTCAACGTAATATCCTGCTCATCGCTCTGGCACTGGTTTCTTTCTTGCTATTTCAACAATGGCAAGTCGCAAAGAATCCAGCACCTCAAGCGGTTGAACAGGCTCAATCAAGCAGCACTCTACCTGCACCATCTTTTGCTGATGAGCTGGACCCAGTTCCTGGTCAACAGCAAGCTTCTGCAAAAACTATCACAGTAACGACTGATGTTTTAACTCTGTCGATCGACACCGTTGGTGGCGATGTGGTACATGCCGACCTAAACCAATACTCTGCTGAACTTGATTCATCAGACCCATTCGTTCTGCTAAAAGACACACAAGGTCATCAATTCATCGCACAAAGCGGTCTTGTTGGTCCTCAAGGTATCGATCTAAGCAGCTCTAACCGTCCTCACTACAATGTGAGCGCAGACAGCTTCACTCTAGCTGACGGTCAAGACGAACTACGCGTTCCGATGACATTTACTGCAAACGGCATCGAATACACAAAAACTTACGTATTAAAACGCGGCAGCTACGCGCTGAACGTTGAATACGATGTAGCGAACAACTCTGGTAACAACGCAACCTTCGGTATGTACGCACACCTACGTCAAAACCTAATGGACGCTGGTGGTAGCATCACAATGCCAACCTACCGTGGCGGTGCTTACTCAACTGAAGATACTCGTTACAAAAAATACAGCTTTGAAGATATGCAGGATCGTAACCTGTCTATCAACCTAGCAGATGGCCAAGGTTGGGCAGCAATGATCCAACACTACTTCGCAGCTGCTTGGATCCCTCGTAACGAACCAGGTACTAACCTTTACACTCGCGTAATTGGCAACCTAGGCGATATCGGCGTACGTATGCCGAACAAAACGATCGCGACGGGTGACCAAGCGAAGTTTGAAGCAACACTTTGGGTTGGTCCTAAGCTACAACAAGAAATGGCAGCAGTGGCACCAAACCTAGACCTAGTAGTGGACTACGGCTGGCTATGGTTCATCGCTAAACCACTTCACTCACTGCTTGCTTTCATCCAAAGCTTCGTGGGTAACTGGGGTGTGGCAATCATCTGTTTGACCTTCATCGTTCGTGGTGCAATGTACCCACTAACGAAAGCGCAATACACGTCTATGGCGAAAATGCGCATGCTACAGCCTAAGCTGCAAGCTATGCGTGAGCGTATTGGCGACGACCGTCAACGCATGAGCCAAGAGATGATGGAACTGTACAAGAAAGAGAAAGTAAACCCACTGGGTGGCTGTCTTCCTCTTGTTCTACAGATGCCTATCTTCATCGCACTATACTGGGCGCTAATGGAATCGGTTGAGCTTCGTCACTCTCCATTCTTCGGTTGGATTCATGACCTTTCAGCGCAGGACCCTTACTACATCCTGCCACTACTGATGGGTGCTTCAATGTTCCTAATCCAGAAGATGAGCCCAACAACCGTAACGGATCCAATGCAGCAGAAGATCATGACCTTCATGCCGGTTATGTTTACCTTCTTCTTCTTGTTCTTCCCATCAGGCCTAGTTCTGTACTGGTTGGTGTCGAACATCGTTACTCTGATCCAGCAAACCTTGATTTACAAAGCGCTGGAGAAAAAAGGCTTACACACTAAGTAACCTTTTAACAAAAGAATAAGAAAGGCGGCCAAAAGGTCGCCTTTTTGTTTTTGGCTGATTACAATTCAGCTAATTAATAGTGATGGCTCCACCGAGCCCAGCTCAAAAGGCAAGATTATGACTACAGATACGATTGTCGCTCAAGCTACTGCACCCGGTCGTGGTGGTGTCGGCATTATTCGTGTTTCAGGCCCTAAGGCCAACCAAGTGGCATTGGAAGTCACAGGGAAAACTCTAAAACCGCGTTACGCTGAATACCTGCCGTTTCAAGCCGAAGATGGCACGGTGCTCGACCAAGGCATTGCACTGTACTTCCCTAACCCGCACTCGTTCACGGGCGAAGACGTATTAGAACTGCAAGGTCACGGTGGCCCTGTGGTCATGGATATGCTGATTAAACGTATTCTGGGCATAGCTGGCGTACGAGCTGCCCGTCCAGGTGAGTTCTCGGAACGTGCGTTCTTGAACGACAAGATGGATTTGACTCAGGCAGAAGCGATTGCCGACCTGATTGATGCTAGCTCTGAAGAAGCGGCGAAATCGGCGCTACAATCGCTACAAGGCCAGTTCTCGCAGCGCATTCAAACGCTGGTGGAATCACTGATTCATCTTCGCATCTATGTGGAAGCGGCCATCGACTTCCCTGAAGAAGAAATCGATTTTCTTGCCGATGGTAAAGTTGCAGGAGATCTGCAAGCTATCATCGACAACCTCGATGCGGTACGCAAAGAAGCGAACCAAGGCGCGATCATGCGCGAAGGCATGAAAGTAGTGATTGCTGGTCGTCCAAATGCGGGTAAATCAAGCCTACTGAACGCGCTGTCGGGCAAAGAGTCCGCAATCGTAACAGACATAGCAGGTACCACGCGTGACGTGCTGCGTGAGCACATCCATATCGACGGTATGCCTTTGCACATCATCGATACTGCTGGCTTGCGTGACGCTTCTGATGAAGTCGAAAAAATCGGTATCGAACGCGCTTGGGATGAAATCGCGCAAGCCGACCGCGTATTGTTTATGGTGGATGGCACGACGACCGACGCCACCGATCCAAAAGAAATTTGGCCCGATTTTGTCGATCGCCTGCCAGAAAGCATTGGCATGACGGTGATCCGCAACAAAGCGGATCAAACAGGTGAAGATATGGGGATCTGTCATGTGAACGATCCTACTCTGATTCGCCTTTCAGCAAAAACCGGGGCGGGTGTCGATGCGCTGCGTAACCACCTAAAAGAGTGCATGGGTTTCTCAGGTAATACTGAGGGTGGCTTTATGGCGCGCCGTCGTCACTTGGACGCACTAGAACGTGCAGCCCAGCATCTGCAAATCGGCCAAGAGCAGCTTGAAGGCTATATGGCAGGTGAAATCCTTGCCGAAGAGCTGCGCATCACTCAGCAGCATCTGAATGAGATAACCGGGGAGTTCAGCTCTGACGACCTACTCGGGCGCATCTTCTCTTCATTCTGTATAGGTAAATAATCCAATACGCGGCACAAAACCTTGTTTTAGTGCCGCGTTTCTTTTTATATGGACACATCCATTCGCGACTCACATCGTGTCCATTGCATTCAAAAGGAAGAAGTATGATCCACATTATTACAGGTAGCACTCTTGGTGGTGCGGAATACGTCGGTGATCACCTGAGCGATCTGCTCGTTGAACAAGGATTTGAAACCACGATCCACAACCAACCGTCATTGGACGAGATCGATAACCAAGGGACTTGGCTTGTGATCACCTCCACCCACGGTGCGGGGGAATATCCAGACAATATTCAACCTTTCATCGCAGCATTGCAAAATACGCCACCTAAGATGGCCGACGTAAAGTTTGCAGTCATTGCGATTGGTGATTCGAGCTACGATACGTTCTGCGCTGCCGGTAAGCACGCTTACAACTTGTTAGAAGATATTGGCGCAACGCCGATTGCAGATTGCTTGTTGATTGATGTACTGGCTCATGACGTCCCAGAAGATGCTGCAGAAGCATGGTTAAAAGAGAATATCGAGCGCTTTTAACCCCAGACTCATCTCTTACAGAGTCGCAATGCGGCTCTGATTTCCCCTCTGTGAATAACCTTCCGTAGAAAAAATCTTTTCAACCGAACAAAAAACACCCAAACCGTCTGTGGATAAGTCAGGTAAGATCCAGTGGTTTTCCTTTAGTTATCCAAATAACAACTTTGATCTATTTTAGCCCCTGTGTATAAACCCCATTTTTGATCCCAGGTAATCCTCGATCAGATCCAACCATGATCACAAGATATGATCCAAAGAAGATCCATGATCTTGTTGATCATTTTTCACTTATCCACAGAAGTGGTCGATCCTAATAATAGATCCAATAAAAGATCATATATATAGATCTTATATATATTTATCTTGAAGCCTAAAACGGAAAAACGAGAAAACGATTTTCTCTCTGGCATAAAGCAGGTAAAATACTGCTCCTTTATCTGTCCATTAAATCCTTTGAATACCTGAGGTCAGTTCATGCTTTATCACGAAAACTTTGACGTCATTGTTGTCGGTGGCGGACACGCAGGAACGGAAGCCGCGCTCGCATCTGCACGCACAGGACAAAAAACTCTTCTCCTTACCCATAACATCGATACATTAGGCCAGATGTCTTGTAATCCGGCGATTGGTGGTATCGGTAAAGGCCACTTAGTAAAAGAAGTGGATGCTATGGGCGGTTTGATGGCAGAAGCTATCGACCATGCAGGTATTCAATTTCGTACACTAAATGCTTCGAAAGGTCCTGCAGTACGAGCTACTCGAGCTCAAGCCGATCGCGCTCTGTACAAAGCGTACGTACGCAACGCATTAGAAAACGCGCCAAACCTAACTCTGTTCCAGCAATCGGTTGATGATCTGATTGTTGAACAAGATCGTGTTGTTGGCGTTGTGACTCAAATGGGTCTTAAGTTCCATGCCAAAGCGGTTGTGCTGACCGTAGGTACCTTCCTGGGTGGTAAGATCCACATTGGTATGGAAAGTTCTTCAGGCGGTCGCGCTGGGGATCCACCATCGATCGCATTGGCGGATCGCTTACGTGAGTTGCCATTCCGAGTGGATCGTCTAAAAACGGGAACACCACCACGTATTGATGCTCGCACGGTTGATTTCTCAGTGCTAGAAGCGCAACACGGTGACAACCCAACACCAGTTTTCTCATTCATGGGTAAGCGCGAACACCATCCGCGTCAAATTCCTTGTTTCATTACGCATACCAATGAACAAACTCATGAAGTGATCCGCAATAACCTAGATCGTAGCCCAATGTACGCAGGTGTGATCGAAGGAATTGGCCCACGTTACTGTCCGTCTATCGAAGACAAAGTGATGCGCTTTGCGGATAAGAACAGCCACCAAATTTTCATTGAACCTGAAGGTCTTACCACGCACGAGTTATACCCGAATGGTATTTCCACCAGCTTGCCGTTTGATGTTCAAGTTCAAATCGTTCGTTCAATGAAAGGCTTCGAGAACGCACACATTGTTCGTCCTGGTTACGCGATTGAGTACGATTTCTTCGATCCACGTGATTTGAAGCAAACTTACGAGACTAAATTCATCAGTGGTCTATTCTTTGCTGGCCAAATCAACGGTACAACAGGCTACGAAGAAGCTGCGGCACAAGGCTTAATGGCGGGCTTGAACGCAAGCTTGTACAGCCAAGGCAAAGAAGGCTGGAGCCCGCGCCGTGACCAAGCATACATGGGCGTTCTGATTGATGATTTGTCGACCATGGGTACCAAAGAACCGTACCGCATGTTCACTTCTCGCGCGGAATACCGCCTATTGCTTCGAGAAGACAACGCCGACCTTCGTTTGACTGAAAAAGCTCGTGAACTTGGCTTGATTGATGATGTTCGTTGGGCGCGTTTCAACGAAAAAATCGAGAACATGGAAACCGAGCGTCAGCGTCTGAAGTCTACTTGGGTAAACCCGAACTCGGCGGGCATTGATGAACTGAACAAACTGCTGAAAACGCCAATGGCGCGTGAAGCAAGTGGTGAGGATCTTCTGCGTCGTCCAGAGATCTCATACTCACAATTGACTCAACTTGATGCCTTTGCTCCTGCTCTTGAAGATCAACAAGCGGCAGAACAAGTAGAAATTCAGGTGAAATACGACGGTTACATCAAGCGTCAGCAAGAAGAGATCGAAAAATCACTTCGCCACGAACACACAAAACTGCCTGCGGATTTGGATTACAAAGACGTAAAAGGTTTGTCGAACGAAGTGGTCGCGAAACTGAGCGAAGCCAAACCGGAAAGTATTGGCATTGCCTCGCGTATTTCCGGCATCACGCCTGCCGCGATTTCAATTCTTCTTGTGCATCTGAAAAAGCACGGCTTGCTGAAAAAAGGTGAGGAAGAGTAATGAGTGCACTACGAACCAAGCTTGATTCACTGATTGCACAGACCGATTTAGACGTTTCAGAAAAACAACGAGAGCAGTTAGTCGGTTACGTCGAGCTGCTCGATAAGTGGAACAAAGCGTACAACCTAACTTCGGTTCGCGATCCTCTAGAGATGTTAGTGAAACATATCCTTGATAGCATCGTGGTCGGCACGCATCTGCAAGGTGAACGTTTTATCGATGTGGGCACCGGCCCAGGATTACCAGGTATTCCTTTGGCGATCATGCATCCGGAGAAAACATTCTTTCTGCTCGATAGCCTCGGTAAGCGCATCCGTTTTATCAAGCAAGTTGTCCACACGTTAGGTTTGAAAAACGTGACACCAATTCAAAGTCGCGTCGAAGAATTCCAACCGGAAGAAAAATTTGATGGCGTTTTGAGTCGAGCTTTTGCTTCAATGACGGACATGGTGGAATGGTGTCACCATTTGCCGAAAGAACAAGACGGCGTCTTTCTTGCGTTGAAAGGACTGCACCCTAAAGATGAAATGGATCTGCTTCCTGAATGGTGTAGTGTGACCGAGATCATATCTTTAGCTGTTCCTGAGTTGGAAGGCGATCGTCATCTAGTAATCTTATCGCGCAAGGAAAATTAGCGAGGTAGTCGTGGGTAAAATTGTAGCAATCGCCAACCAGAAAGGTGGGGTCGGCAAAACAACAACGTGCATTAACTTAGCGGCTTCGATGGCGGCAACAAAGCGCAAGGTTTTGGTGATCGATCTCGACCCTCAAGGCAATGCTACGATGGCCAGTGGTGTCGACAAATACATGGTTGATGCCACCGCATACGATCTTTTGGTGGAGGAAACCCCATTTGATCAAGTGGTCTGTACTCAAACGACAGGGAAGTACGATCTAATTGCTGCCAACGGAGACGTAACGGCAGCTGAGATCAAATTGATGGAAGTGTTCGCACGAGAAGTTCGTTTGAAAAACGCACTGTCGACAGTTCGCGATAACTATGATTTCATCTTTATTGATTGTCCTCCTTCTCTAAACCTTCTTACAATCAATGCTATGGCTGCAGCCGATTCTGTGCTGGTGCCGATGCAATGTGAATACTTTGCGTTAGAAGGTTTAACTGCTCTTATGGATACGATCAGCAAGTTAGCGGCTGTGGTCAACGAAAACCTCAAGATTGAAGGTTTACTGCGTACGATGTACGACCCGCGCAACCGCCTGTCTAATGAAGTATCCGACCAACTTAAAAAGCACTTTGGCAATAAAGTCTACCGTACTGTCATCCCGCGTAATGTGCGTTTGGCAGAAGCCCCAAGTCACGGTAAACCAGCGATGTACTACGACAAGTACTCAGCCGGCGCCAAAGCGTATCTTGCTCTAGCGGGCGAAATGCTCCGCCGCGAAGAAATCCCAGTTTAACTCTAACCTAAGGAATTCAATCCATGTCTAAGCGTGGTCTAGGAAAAGGACTGGATGCGTTGTTGTCGACCAGTTCGTTTGCTCGTGAAAAACAGCAAATTGCATCGCAAAGCCAAGCCTTGTCAGCAGACGGTGAACTCACTGAATTAGCCATTGGCCAATTACAGCCGGGGATCTACCAACCGCGTAAAGATATGGCACCTGAAGCGCTTGAAGAATTAGCGGCTTCTATTCAATCGCAAGGCATTATCCAGCCGATCGTGGTTCGTCAGGTTGTTGGCGGACAGTTTGAGATCATCGCTGGCGAACGCCGCTGGCGTGCCGCGAAACAAGCAGGCCTGAAACGCGTGCCTTGCTTGGTTAAGAAAGTTGAAGACCGCGCAGCTATTGCTATGGCTTTGATCGAAAACATTCAGCGTGAAGACTTGAATGTGATTGAAGAGGCGCAAGCATTGGAGCGTCTACAAGATGAGTTCTCGCTAACGCATCAGCAAGTGGCGGATGTGATTGGTAAGTCAAGAACTACCGTGAGTAACTTGTTGCGTCTCAACCAATTGAATGCCGACGTTAAACGCTTGGTGGCGGAGAAACAACTTGAAATGGGGCATGCTCGTGCGCTGCTGGCACTGGAAGGTGAACAGCAAGTCGAAGTGGCTCAAATGGTGGCTAAAAAGCAAATGACGGTTCGACAAACCGAACAGTTAGTAAAAAAGTGCTTAGCCCCACAAAATGAGCAAAAAGCTCAACAAGAAGATACCGAAGCCGAGCAAATGTCGCATAAATTGAGTCAACTACTTGATGCGAAGGTTTCCTTAAGCCGTTCTGCAAACGGAAAAGCGAAGTTGACGATAAGTATTGATGAGCCTCACAAATTAGACCAACTAATTGCCAAGCTAGAGGCCTAGATGAGATAATTGATTTAGGTCAATTAATCTAATTAATCGAATTTTGTGCGAAAGTTGTCGTTTTGTAAACAAAACTGTAAGTTTTTGATGCAATATAATTGCATTAACTCCGACTGAACGTATAATTTTCGCCAATTTCCCTGCACATAGAGAATTAGTGCGAAGTGGATATTACTAGAGGTACGAATACATGGTAGCTGCGTTAGCTAGACCAGGACGAGAGCTCGCAAGGCAATTGTTAATGATCCAGTCTGGCGCGGTTATTTTTGTGGCAGCAGGAATGGCGGTAGCCGTAAATCCTGAATGGGGAATTTCAGCGTTGATTGGTGGTGGCATCTTTGTTGTCGCCAATGCAGTATTCGCGCTATGTGCTTTTATGTTTAGTGGGGCTCGCGCTGCCAAGCGCATCGCTGCGTCCTTCTACACGGGCGAAGTACTGAAAATTCTCATCACGGTTGCACTGTTCTACGTTGCCTACATGTATATGCAGGTGGAACTCGTTCCCCTCAAACTAACCTATTTGCTGGTACTAGGTATTAATATCTGTGCACCAGTGCTATTCATTAACAACAAAAAATAGGATGAGTTATGGCTGCGCCAGGTGAAGCGCTAACATCGTCCGGATACATTGCCCACCACCTTTCTAACCTATCGCTGTATAAGTTAGGCTTAGTAGGGTCGGAGACAAGTTTCTGGAACGTACATATCGATAGCCTGTTTTTTTCTTGGTTTACTGGTTTAATCTTCCTCGGAATTTTTTACAAAGTAGCAAAGAGAACAACAGCGGGTGTACCGGGTAAGCTTCAGTGTGCTGTAGAAATGATCGTTGAATTTGTCGCCGATAACGTCAAAGACACGTTCCATGGACGCAACCCACTGATCGCGCCTTTAGCACTGACTATCTTTTGTTGGGTATTTTTGATGAACGTGATGGACTTAGTCCCGATCGACTTCTTACCATACCCAGCAGAGCATTGGCTAGGTATTCCTTACCTTAAGGTCGTACCTTCTGCTGATGTGAATATCACCATGGCTATGGCTCTAGGCGTTTTCGCATTGATGATCTACTACAGCATCAAAGTGAAAGGTCTAGGTGGATTCGCAAAAGAACTTGCACTACATCCATTCAATCACCCACTGATGATTCCGTTTAACCTACTGATCGAAGTGGTATCGCTGCTTGCGAAACCTCTTTCACTTGGTATGCGTCTATTCGGTAACATGTTTGCGGGTGAGGTTGTATTCATTCTTTGTGCGGCAATGCTACCATGGTACTTACAATGGATGGGTTCACTACCGTGGGCAATCTTCCATATCTTGGTTATTACGATTCAAGCCTTCGTATTTATGATGTTGACAATTGTTTACCTGTCAATGGCACACGAAGACTCTGATCATTAATTTTTTAAGCTTTTTATTTGGGCACTAAGCCAACAACTATAAATTGGAGATAGTAATGGAAACTTTACTGAGCTTTTCTGCAATCGCCGTAGGTATTATCGTCGGTCTTGCTTCTCTTGGTACAGCGATTGGTTTCGCACTACTAGGTGGTAAATTCCTAGAAGGTGCAGCACGTCAACCAGAAATGGCTCCTATGCTACAAGTTAAGATGTTCATCATCGCAGGTCTACTTGATGCGGTTCCAATGATCGGTATCGTAATCGCGCTACTATTCACATTTGCAAACCCATTCGTTGGTCAACTAGGTTAATCACCTTTAACTCGGGACAAGCTTTAGCTTGTCACTGATTAACACTAAGTCCAAATAGAGGGGTAGCTGTTGTGAACATAAACGCAACTCTGCTAGGTCAAGCAATCTCGTTCGCACTATTTGTGTGGTTCTGCATGAAGTATGTATGGCCACCATTGATGCAAGCGATTGAAGAACGTCAGAAAAAAATTGCTGATGGTCTTCAAGCAGCTGAACGTGCTGCTAAAGACTTGGATCTAGCACAAGCCAACGCTTCTGATCAGTTGAAAGAAGCGAAGCGCACAGCAACTGAGATCATCGAACAAGCGAACAAGCGTAAGTCTCAAATTATTGATGAAGCTCGCGAGGAAGCTCAGGCAGAACGCCAGAAAATCCTAGCGCAAGCGGAAGCAGAACTTGAAGCTGAACGTAATCGTGCACGCGATGAGCTGCGCAAACAAGTTGCTACTCTGGCTGTAGCTGGTGCTGAGAAAATCCTTGAGCGTACAATCGATAAAGATGCGCAAAAAGATATTCTCGACAACATTACTGCAAAACTTTAAGTCTGGGGGCGCATATGTCTGATTTGACTACAATCGCACGCCCCTATGCTAAAGCAGCCTTCGACTTTGCGGTAGATAAGGGCCAGCTAGACCAATGGGGTCAAATGCTGTCTTTTGCTGCTGAAGTTGCCAAAAACGAACAAATGAATGAGCTTCTAACCAGTTCATTCTCTGCTGAAAAAATGGCAGAAATCTTTGTTGCAGTTTGTGGTGAACAAGTTGATGCGCACGGTCAAAACCTTCTTAAGGTTATGGCTGAGAATGGTCGTTTAGCGGCCCTTCCTGATGTTTGTGAGCAATTCTTCATTCTGAAGAAAGAGCATGAGAAAGAAATCGATGTTGAAGTCATTTCAGCATCAGAGCTTTCTGATGAACAACTTGCAAATATTGGCAGCAAACTTGAAGCGCGTCTTGAACGCAAAGTGAAGCTGAATTGCAGTGTAGATGAGACCCTACTTGGTGGGGTTATTATTCGAGCCGGAGACCTAGTCATCGATGACTCAGCGCGTGGTCGTTTGAACCGCCTGAGCGATGCATTGCAGTCTTAATGGGGATTGGAGCATGCAACTTAATTCCACGGAAATTAGCGATCTGATCAAACAGCGTATCGAATCTTTCGAAGTTGTTAGTGAAGCTCGCAACGAGGGTACTATCGTATCGGTAAGCGATGGTATCATCCGCATCCACGGCCTAGCGGACGTGATGCAAGGTGAAATGATTGAATTACCGGGTGGCCGTTATGCACTGGCACTTAACCTTGAGCGTGACTCGGTTGGTGCGGTAGTAATGGGCCCATATGCTGACCTTAAGGAAGGCATGAAAGTTACAGGTACTGGCCGCATTCTTGAAGTGCCAGTTGGTCCAGAACTACTAGGCCGCGTAGTAAACACGCTGGGTGAGCCTATCGATGGTAAAGGTCCAATCGAAGCGAAATTGACTTCACCTGTAGAAGTGATCGCACCAGGTGTAATCGACCGTAAATCGGTAGACCAACCTGTACAAACGGGCTACAAATCAGTTGACTCAATGATCCCTATCGGTCGTGGTCAGCGTGAGCTTGTAATCGGTGACCGTCAGACTGGTAAAACAGCAATGGCGATCGATGCGATCATCAACCAGAAAAACTCTGGTATTTTCTCAATCTACGTAGCAATCGGTCAGAAAGCATCGACTATCGCTAACGTAGTTCGCAAACTAGAAGAGCACGGCGCGCTAGCAAACACTATCGTTGTTGTTGCATCTGCTTCTGAATCTGCAGCGCTACAATACCTAGCGCCATATGCAGGTTGTGCGATGGGCGAATACTTCCGCGATCGCGGCGAAGACGCACTGATTGTTTACGATGATCTATCTAAACAAGCGGTAGCTTACCGTCAGATCTCTCTACTACTAAAACGTCCACCAGGCCGTGAGGCATTCCCAGGTGACGTATTCTACTTACACTCACGTCTACTAGAGCGTGCAGCTCGTGTAAATGAAGAGTACGTAGAGCGTTTCACTAACGGTGAAGTGAAAGGTAAGACTGGTTCTTTGACTGCTCTTCCTATCATCGAAACTCAAGCAGGTGACGTTTCAGCATTCGTACCGACTAACGTAATCTCGATTACCGATGGTCAGATCTTCCTACAAACTGAGCTATTCAACGCAGGTGTACGTCCAGCGGTTGACCCAGGTATCTCAGTATCTCGTGTAGGTGGTTCAGCTCAGACAAAAATCATCAAGAAACTATCAGGTGGTATTCGTACAGCACTAGCTGCATACCGCGAACTAGCAGCATTTGCTCAGTTCTCTTCTGATCTTGATGAAGCAACGAAGAAACAGCTAGACCATGGTCAAAAAGTTACAGAACTAATGAAGCAGAAGCAGTACGCTCCAATGTCTGTATTTGACCAAGCACTAGTTATCTTCGCGGCAGAGCGCGGTTACCTTGATGATGTAGAACTGAACAAAGTTCTAGATTTCGAGGCGGCTCTACTATCGTACGCTCGCGGTCAATACGCTGAATTAGCAGCTGAGATCGACAAGTCTGGTGCTTACAACGATGAAATCGAAGCTCAGTTGAAGAAACTGACTGACGACTTCAAAGCAACCCAAACTTGGTAATTAGGTCGGTGGCAGTTTCTGCCACCAACTAACGGAGAGTAACGATGGCCGGCGCAAAAGAGATACGTAATAAAATCGGTAGTGTTAAAAGCACGCAGAAAATTACGAAAGCGATGGAAATGGTAGCAGCTTCAAAAATGCGTCGCTCTCAAGATGCAATGGAAGCTTCTCGTCCATACGCTGAAACAATGCGTAAAGTGATCGGTCACGTGGCAAACGCAAATTTAGAGTACCGTCATCCGTACCTAGAAGAGCGTGAAGCGAAACGTGTTGGTTACATCATCGTTTCGACAGACCGTGGTCTGTGTGGTGGTTTGAACATCAACGTGTTCAAAAAAGCCGTTACAGACATCCAAACATGGAAAGAGAAAGGCGCTGAAATTGAGCTGGCAGTGATTGGCTCGAAAGCAACAGCTTTCTTTAAACATGGTGGCGCAAAAGTTGCGGCACAGGTTTCTGGCCTTGGCGACAGCCCTAGCCTAGAAGACCTAATCGGTTCTGTTGGCGTAATGCTTAAGAAATACGATGAAGGTGAACTGGACCGTCTATACGTAGTGTTCAACAAGTTTGTGAACACTATGGTTCAGCAACCAACGATCGATCAATTGCTACCTTTGCCTAAATCGGACAGCAAAGAGATGCAGCGTGAGCACTCATGGGACTACATCTATGAGCCTGAGCCAAAGCCTCTACTGGATACGCTATTAGTGCGTTACGTAGAGTCTCAGGTATACCAAGGTGTGGTTGAGAACCTTGCTTGTGAGCAAGCGGCTCGAATGATTGCGATGAAGGCTGCAACGGATAACGCAACCAACTTGATTGAAGATCTGGAACTTGTGTACAACAAAGCCCGTCAGGCTGCGATCACACAAGAACTGTCGGAAATCGTTGGTGGTGCATCTGCGGTTTAAGCTTAGGTAAAACGAAATAGTTTAGAGGATTAACGATGGCTACAGGTAAGATCGTACAGATCATCGGTGCGGTAGTCGACGTAGAGTTCCCACAGAGCGAAGTACCTAGTGTATATGACGCTCTAAACGTAACGGACTCAAAAGAGCGTCTAGTTCTTGAAGTTCAACAACAGCTAGGCGGTGGCGTAGTTCGTTGTATCGTAATGGGTAGCTCTGATGGTTTACGTCGTGGAGTTGAAGTGGTTAACACTGGCGCTCCAATTTCAGTACCAGTAGGTACTAAAACTCTAGGTCGTATCATGAACGTCCTAGGTGACGCGATTGATGAGCGTGGTGAGATCGGTGCAGAAGAGGTTTACTCTATCCACCGTGAAGCACCAAGCTACGAAGAGCAATCAAACGAAACAGCACTTCTAGAAACTGGTGTTAAAGTAATCGACTTGGTTTGTCCATTCGCTAAGGGTGGTAAAATCGGTCTATTCGGTGGTGCAGGTGTAGGTAAGACCGTTAACATGATGGAACTTATCAACAACATCGCACTTCAACACTCAGGTCTATCAGTATTTGCTGGTGTTGGTGAACGTACTCGTGAAGGTAACGATTTCTACTTCGAGATGCAGGAAGCGGGCGTTGTAAACGTTGAGAATCCTGAAGAATCTAAAGTAGCGATGGTTTACGGTCAGATGAACGAGCCACCGGGCAACCGTCTACGTGTTGCTCTGACTGGTCTAACAATGGCAGAGCGTTTCCGTGACGAAGGTCGTGACGTACTACTGTTCGTTGATAACATCTACCGTTACACGCTTGCAGGTACTGAGGTATCAGCACTTCTAGGTCGTATGCCTTCAGCGGTAGGTTACCAGCCAACTCTTGCAGAAGAGATGGGTGTACTACAGGAGCGTATCACGTCAACTAAGCAAGGTTCTATCACGTCTGTACAGGCGGTATACGTACCTGCGGATGACTTGACTGACCCGTCTCCAGCAACAACGTTCGCGCACTTGGATGCAACGGTTGTACTTAACCGTAACATCGCAGCAATGGGTCTATACCCAGCGATCGACCCACTAGATTCAACGTCTCGTCAGCTAGACCCTCTAGTTGTTGGTCAAGATCACTACGACATCGCTCGTGGTGTTCAGCAGACACTTCAGCGCTACAAAGAGCTGAAAGACATCATTGCGATTCTAGGTATGGACGAGCTATCTGAGTCAGATAAGCAAGTTGTATCTCGTGCACGTAAGATTGAGCGTTTCCTAACTCAGCCTTACCACGTAGCAGAAGTATTTACAGGCGACCCTGGTGTTTACGTACCTCTTAAAGAGACTCTACGTGGCTTCAAAGGTCTACTAGCTGGTGAATACGATGACATTCCAGAGCAAGCGTTCATGTACTGCGGTACGATTGACGATGCTATCGAGAATGCGAAGAAGCTATAAGGCTAACTAGGAGGCGATATGGCACCAATAACCTTTCACCTAGACGTAGTGAGCGCTGAGAAACGTATTTTCTCTGGTCGCGTAGAAACGTTTCAGGTGACCGGTAGCGAAGGTGAGCTGGGTATTTTCCACGGCCACACTCCGCTGCTGTCCGCTATTAAGCCTGGTATGGTGCGTATTGTGAAACAGCACGGCCACGAAGAGTTCATTTATGTCTCTGGTGGTATGGTCGAAGTTCAGCCTGGTACTGCTACAGTACTGGCTGATACAGCGATTCGTGGTGAAGATCTAGACGCAGCGAAGGCAGAAGAAGCCAAGCGCCGCGCTGAGGAGAAAATCCAGAATCAGCATGGTGACATGGACTTCGCACAAGCGGCCAGCGAACTGGCTAAAGCCATTGCTCAGCTTCGAGTTATCGAGCTGACCAAAAAGCGTCGCTAAGCTCAATTAGCAACGTTGCATGACAAAAGGCGGCCAAAGCGGTCGCCTTTTTGATTATTTTTAGTTGGAAATTTACTTAATTCCATTAACTATTCAAAAAGAGCTGTTTAAAATAACGGCCAATTAACAGAAAACGTCAATAGGTTATCAATGAAATTCAGTGCTGTGATTCTTGCAGCGGGTAAAGGTACCCGTATGCACTCAAATATGCCTAAAGTGCTACACACTTTGGCAGGGAAGCCAATGGTTAAACATGTTATCGATACTTGTACTGGCCTTGGCGCACAAAACATCCATCTAGTCTTTGGTCACGGTGGTGATCAAATGCAAACCACACTTGCCGATGAGACTGTCAACTGGGTACTTCAAGCGGATCAGCTTGGTACTGGCCACGCGGTGGATCAGGCTTCTCCACGTTTCGAAGACGATGAAAAGATCCTAGTTCTTTATGGTGATGTCCCACTAATTTCTCCTGAAACCATTGAAAACCTACTTGATGCACAACCAACAGGTGGCATCGCGTTACTTACTGTAATGCTCGATAACCCGACCGGTTACGGACGTATCATTCGTAAAAATGGTCCAGTGGTTGCTATCGTTGAGCAAAAAGACGCAAGCGAAGAACAAAAGCAAATTAAAGAGATCAACACTGGCGTAATGGTTGCGACTGGTGAAGATCTGAAGCGTTGGTTGTCAGGCTTAAACAACAACAATGCTCAAGGTGAGTATTACCTAACAGACGTTATTGCTGCTGCGCACGACGAAGGGCGTGCCGTTGAAGCGGTTCACCCAGTGAATGCCATTGAAGTAGAAGGTGTTAATGATCGCGCTCAACTTGCTCGTCTAGAGCGCGCGTTCCAATCGATGCAAGCACAAAAACTACTTGAACAAGGTGTGATGCTACGTGACCCTGCGCGTTTTGACTTACGTGGTGAGCTTCAGTGCGGTATGGATTGTGAAATCGATGCAAACGTGATCATTGAAGGTAACGTATCGCTGGGTGATAACGTGATTATCGGCACTGGTTGTGTGCTGAAAGATTGTGAAATCGACGATAATACTATCGTTCGTCCTTACAGTGTGATTGAAGGCGCAACCGTTGGTGAAGAGTGTACCGTCGGTCCATTCACTCGTTTGCGTCCTGGTGCTGAGCTACGTAACGACGCGCACGTCGGTAACTTCGTGGAAGTGAAAAATGCGCGCATTGGTGAAGGCTCTAAAGCAAACCACCTGACTTACCTTGGTGATGCGGAAATCGGCCAACGCACTAATATCGGTGCGGGCACGATTACGTGTAACTACGATGGCGCAAATAAGTTCAAGACTATCATTGGTAACGACGTGTTTGTTGGCTCTGATAGCCAGCTGGTGGCACCTGTCACTATTGCTGATGGTGCCACTATCGGTGCAGGTACCACATTGACTAAAGACGTGGAAGAGGGTGAGTTAGTGATCACTCGCGTTAAAGAGCGTAAGATCACTGGTTGGCAACGTCCAGTTAAGCAAAAGTAAGCGTTACCTGAGCTTAAAAGCTAAATTATCAAAGCCGCTCCAGTGAGAGCGGCTTTGTCGTTTTTAGTGCAAGTATCAGTAACTGGGAATCGCGATACGCTTTTCTAACCAACGTACTGCTTGAGAAACGAATAGAATGAGCAACAAGTACTCCAGAACCAAGAAGGTATAAATTTCTAACGGTAAGTACTCATTCACCACCAACTCGTTGGCACGTCTCGTTAAGTCACTTAAACCGATTACGCTCACCAGAGAACTCATTTTGAGGACGTAGACAAACTGATTCCCTAACGGCGGTAAAATTTGTCGAAATGCTTGCGGAAGAATCACCAAGCGCATCTTCTGCCAATAATTCAAACCAAGTGATTCTGCCGCTTCATGCTGACCTCGGTTGATCGCTTGAATCCCACCGCGAAATACTTCTGCCATAAACGCACTTTCAGCGATAGTCAGTGCAATTACCCCCGCCCAAAAATGATTGAGAGAGACATCGAGCAGCGTTGGCATGCCGTAGTAAACCCATAAGAGCAACACCAATACTGGGATTGAGCGGATCACCTCAACGTAGATGCGATTCATCCATTTGAGCGTTGGTGAGCGAGAAAGTGCAGGCAACGCAATCAGCAGCCCAAGTGTCATGGCAAAACACATACTCAAGAGTGACACTTGAATGGTGTCATTAAACCCCGCGACTAAAAACTTTAGGTTGGTTATCCCTTGTTCCGTTGACGGGTCGAGTACATACCAGCCCCATTGGTAATCTGAGCAACCCGTTAACAACAGCAGCGAAATCAGCCATAGAGTTCGAAAGGTCACATTTACTCCCTGAATTAACTAAAAAACTTCCATTGTTACTGCTATGTTATCAATGGGGTTGTAATAAAGGTTAATAATTAAACCGTATAAGGTCATTATTTTTAAGGGAATAAAAATGAAAAAGATTTTGTTTGCGCTAGGAATATGTCTGCTTATGGTCACTCAAGTTGTTCATGCTCAGAGCCGTCTTCAAGAGATTCTGGATAAAGGCGTGTTGAGAGTAGGGACGACTGGGGACTGGAATCCGATGACAATGAAAGATCCAGCCACGAACAGTTATCGTGGTTTTGATATTGATGTCACAACTGAGCTTGCTAAAGATTTGGGTGTCAAAGTGGAGTACGTTGCCACCGATTGGAAAACGCTGGTTAATGGCATTACGGCCAACAAGTACGACATCACTGGCAGTGCGTCTTTAAACATGTCGCGTGCGAAGGTGGCTGGTTATAGCCAACCCTATTTCTACTTGGCGTTTGTGCCAGTGGTGCAGAAAAAAGACCTCGCCAAATTCTCGGATTGGGCGGATTTTAATAAACCCGATGTGAAAGTGGCTGCGACGTTAGGTACGGTACAAGAAAAAATGGTGAAAGAGTTCTTCCCATCGGCGCAGCATATTGTGATTGAAGCCCCCGCGCGTGATTTCCAAGAGCTGTTGGCTCGCAGAGCGGATGTGTCTGTGACTTCCAATGTGGAAGCGGCTACGCTGGTGGACAAGTTCAAACAGTTGGCGATTGTGCCAGTGAAAGCTCCTCGCAGACCGACTCCAATAGCCATGTTGTTACCACAAGACGACCAAGTCTGGATTAACTACATCAATCACTGGGTGGAGTTAAAAAAAACACAAGGTTTCTTTAAGCAGACTGCTCAGAAGTGGGGACTGAAAAGTTTATAAATGAAAAGAGCCGCATTACGCGGCTCTTATTATGATCGGATGGACTGAAGTACAGACTTAAAGTTCATCTTCGCTGACGACGCGAGCGTTGTCAGGTGTAGTGAAATGCTTAGATAGTTCACGATTCGACAAAATGTAACCCATCCACAAACCACCCATACAAATGACGATTGCCACGCCCGTAACCATTTGAGCTTGGCTTGCCATCGCGGCAACTAATGCGCTTGATAGGCTGCTCACGGTAATTTGCAGGCTGTTTTGCAAACCAGCTGCGGTTGCAGGGCTTTGCTTCGCACTTGCCAATGCACGGTTTACTACGATTGGGTACAACGCACCATTCGCTACCGCAATCAGACAGAATGGCGCTAGGATTGGCCAGATGGAGGTCAATTCCCACTGCGAAGCTACAAAGATAAGCAACGCGGCAACACTGAATAAACCGATCAACTGACGTAGAATTTTTTCATCACCAAATTTGCGAACACCAACTTTACCTAGGTAACCACCCATCATGAAAGCAATGGTTTGTGGGATAAAGCTCAAACCGATGTCTTTTGCTTCGTAGCCGAGTTGAGACATGATTTCTGGCATACCAGTAAGGTAAGCAAAGAACGCTGCCGACGCGGTTGCGAACATAAACACGTTACCTAGGTAAGTTTTTGAACCTAGTAACGCTTTAATATCCGCAGACATGCTGGTTTGTTTGATTTCGGCTTGTTCGTTCTTTTGTGCCATGGTGGCAGCAACCAGCACCACGCCAACAAGCGTTAATGCGATAAAAATACTGTGCCAACCAAAGCTATCCGCTAAAACCACACCCAGTTGAGGTGCAAGTGCTGGTGATAGTGCCACCAACGGCATGATGGTTGCAAAAATTTGCTGGCTACTGCTGGAGTAACGCTTGATTACCATCGCTTGCCAGATAACCGCAGGAGCACACACGCCGATTGCTTGCACAAAGCGCAGTGTCAGTAGCTGCCAAACTTCATCGCAGAATGCTAAGCCGAATGAGGCAATGGTAAAGAGTACCAGACCTGCGGCCAGCGTATTGCGGTGACCAAATTTATCCGATGCCAATCCCCACATCAACTGACCAAAAGCCATACCTACAAGAAATACGGTCAGAGAAAGTGCGATTTGTTCGGGACCTGTAGCAAAGTCGATTTCCATCGCTTTGAACGCAGGTAAGTACATGTCAGTGGCAACAAAGCCAAGCATGGATAAAGCTGCAAGATAAACGAGCTGTAGTTTTGATATTTTCATGATTCAACCAATCAAATTATTTAATCATTTTTTAATCAATATCAGTTGGCGCCAACCCTGATTTATTTACCTTATTATTCTATTTTTCGATTTTGAGAAAATAAAACGCTAAAATTGTTGGTTATCAATCAAATTTTTTGAAAGGTCAGAAATCATGTTCTCCAAAGCATCATTGGAAATGCTCGATACGGTTGCTCGGTTAGGCAGTTTCACGGCCGCTGCTGAAGTGCTTCACAAAGTTCCTTCGGCGATCAGCTATGGCGTGCGACAGGTAGAGCAGGATTTGGACGTCGTGCTATTTCGCCGCTTACCAAGAAAAGTTGAATTAACACCAGCGGGTGAGCTATTCATGGCTGAAGCTCGCTCGTTACTGCGTCAGATGGAAGAGGTGAAAGCACAAACTCGTCGCGCTGCGCACGGCTGGAAAACAACGCTGAAACTGACGCTGGATAACGTAGTGAAGCTCGAAAAGCTCAAGCCGCTAGTGGAAGATTTTTATCGAGAGTTTGAATTTGCGGAACTGCAAATCAACATGGAAGTCTTTAACGGCTCTTGGGAGGCGATCGCTCAAGGTCGTGCCGACATCGTAGTCGGAGCCACTTCAGCAGTTCCGGTCGGCGGGGATTTCGAAGTGAAAGACATGGGTGTGTTGGATTGGGCGTTTGTCATGTCGCCTGCTCATCCTTGTGTACGTCAGCAGGCTCTCACCGAAGAGTTTGTTAGCCAGTTCCCCGCGATTTGTCTGGATGACACATCGAACGTACTGCCAAAACGACACACAGGTCACTATGCCAAGCAGCGTCGTTTATTATTGCCCAATTGGTACAGTGCGATTGAATGTTTAAAAAATGGCGTTGGAGTCGGGTATATGCCGCGTCATATTGCGATGCCACTTATTCATGAAGGTGTGCTGGTGGAGAAACTGCTGCAAGATGACAAGCCATTGAGCCGATGCTGTTTGGTATGGCGTAAAGATGACGATCATAAGTTGATCCAATGGATGGTGGATTATTTAGGATCACCGAATCAGTTGCATCAAGATTGGTTGCAGTGTTAGTCAAAAGAATCATCCGATCTCAGTATTAGCTCATCACTTGGTCCATGAAACCGTAAATTGGAAACAAAACACCTCGCTGCAGCGAGGTGTTGATAAGGCGAATTAAGACAAGAAAAACTTGTAGGATGGATTATCGGTTTCATCCTTACATTGGTAGCCAAGTTCTCGTAAATGCGTTGAAAATTGGGCTAAATCGCTTTCATCTAACTCGAAACCACATAGAACGCGTCCGTAGTCGGCGCCGTGGTTACGGTAGTTGAATAGGCTGATGTTCCAATGGGTGCCAAGCGTGCTTAAGAACTTCAATAGTGCGCCTGGATACTCAGGAAATTCAAAGCTATAGAGACGCTCTTTCAGCTGTTTAGAGGGCTTGCCACCGATCATGTAACGAATGTGCAGTTTGGCCATTTCATCGTCGGACAAATCCACGACTGGGTAGCCACCTTCGCGTAGATCGCGAATGATGTTATCCAGCTCTTCCTGACCGCCTTGCAGGCGTACACCAACAAAGATATTCGCCAGTTCATCATCGTTGTAACGGTAGTTAAACTCGGTGACAGCGCGGCCGCCAATCAGATTACAGAATTCAAAGAAAGCGCCTTGGCGTTCTGGAATCGTCACGGCTAATAGACCTTCACGCTTCTCACCTAATTCACAACGCTCTGAAACATAGCGTAAACCATGGAAGTTGGTATTCGCGCCAGACAACACCGTGGCAAGGTTTTTGTTTTCCAGTTGGTTTTGCTCAACAAACTTCTTCAAGCCAGCAAGCGCAAGCGCCCCGGAAGGTTCAGCAATCGCGCGAGTATCCTCAAAAATGTCTTTTACGGCAGCGCAGATTTCATCGCTTGAAACCGCCACATGACCATCAATGTATTTCTGACACAAGCGGAACGTTTCTTCACCGATGCGTTTTACCGCCACACCATCGGCAAACATGCTGACTTGGTCGAGCACCACCGGTTCACCAGCATCAAGCGCCGCTTTCAGACAAGACGAGTCTTCCGGTTCGACGGCGATGACTTTGATTTCTGGCATCAGTTGCTTGACCAGAACCGCTACACCAGCCGCCAAGCCTCCGCCTCCAACTGGCACGAAGATGTAGTCGAGATGACCATTTTGCTGCAGCATTTCCATGCCGATGGTGCCTTGACCTGCGATCACCAAAGGGTGGTCGAAAGGAGGCACGAACGTATAGCCATGTAGTTCTGACAAGCGTTCGGCCTCGGCTTTGGCTTCATCAAAGTTGCTGCCGTGCAGCACCACATTGCCACCGAAACTGCGTACCGCATCGACTTTGATGTCTGGTGTGGTTTTTGGCATAACAATCGTGGTTTTGATACCTAGCTTGGTGCCAGACAGTGCCATGCCTTGAGCGTGGTTGCCTGCCGATGCTGCAATCACCCCCGCGGCTTTCTGTGCTTCAGTTAGGCTTGCCACCATATTGTAGGCACCGCGCAGTTTGAACGAGTGTACGGGTTGGCGGTCTTCACGCTTGATCTGTACGTTATTCCCGATACGTGCAGATAAACGAGGCATTTCTTGCAGCGGCGTTACTGTTGCGACTTCATAAACAGGTGCGCGAAGGATTTGGCGCAGATAGTCTGCGCCAGATTGATTCGCTTTTTTTTCGGGTTGAGATTCCATCATGGCTAGCCCTCTAGCTTCGATTTATCTCGTACTGCACCTTTGTCAGCACTGGTTGCCATGCTGGCGTACGCTTTTAGGGCGAAAGACACTTCACGTTGACGATTTGCTGGTTTCCAACCCAGTTCGTCTTGTTTTACGCGGCGCTCTGCAAGTTCCTGTTCAGAGATATCAAGAGAGATGCTGCGATTTGGAATATCAATCGCAATCAAATCGCCGTTTTGAACCAAGCCGATCGCACCGCCATTGGCGGCTTCTGGAGAAGCATGGCCGATAGACAGACCAGAGGTACCACCAGAGAAGCGGCCGTCAGTTAATAACGCACACTCTTTACCTAAGCCCATCGATTTTAGATAAGTGGTTGGGTAGAGCATTTCTTGCATGCCCGGGCCACCTTTTGGACCTTCGTAGCGAATCACAACCACATCGCCCGCTTTCACTTTGCCGCCAAGGATGCCGTCTACCGCATCTTCCTGGCTTTCAAACACTACCGCAGGGCCTGTAAATTTCAGGATGCTTTCGTCCACACCAGCAGTCTTTACAATACAACCATCCAGCGCGATGTTGCCTTTCAGAACGGCAAGGCCGCCATCTTGGCTAAACGCGTTTTCTTTGGTTCGGATACAGCCTTCCGCGCGGTCATCATCGAGGGTATCCCAGCGACAATCTTGCGAGAATGCTTGTGTGGTGCGGATACCCGCAGGGCCTGCACGGTAGAATGATTTCACTTCTTCTGAATCGGTCAGCATGATGTCGTATTTGGCTAGCTGCTCTTCCCAAGTCAGACCTAGTACGGTCTTAGACTGATTGTGCAGCAGACCTGCACGGTTCAGTTCACCAAGGATACCGACAACGCCACCCGCACGGTGTACATCTTCCATGTGGTATTTCTGCGTTGAAGGAGCCACTTTACACAGGTGGGGTACTTGGCGAGACATGCGGTCGATGTCCGTCATATCAAAATCGACTTCACCTTCTTGCGCTGCAGCTAAAAGGTGTAACACCGTATTGGTCGAACCGCCCATTGCGATGTCGAGTGCCATCGCGTTTTCAAATGCGGCTTTGGTCGCGATATTGCGTGGTAGAGCCGTTTCGTCATCTTGCTCGTAGTAGCGTTTGGTGAGTTCAACTATGCGTTTACCTGCATTGATAAACAGCTCTTTACGATCGGCATGCGTGGCCAACAGCGAGCCGTTGCCTGGCTGAGACAGACCCAGAGCTTCTGTCAGACAGTTCATTGAGTTTGCGGTGAACATGCCTGAACACGATCCACACGTTGGGCATGCACTGCGTTCGATCTGTTCGCTTTGTTCGTCAGACACATTTGGATCGGCACCTTGGATCATGGCATCGACAAGGTCTAGCTTGATGATCTGATCTGAAAGCTTGGTTTTGCCCGCTTCCATTGGGCCGCCAGATACGAAAATAACTGGAATGTTGAGACGCATTGACGCCATCAGCATCCCTGGAGTGATTTTGTCACAGTTAGAGATACACACCATGGCATCTGCACAGTGCGCATTAACCATGTATTCGACCGAGTCGGCAATCAATTCACGTGATGGCAGCGAGTAAAGCATGCCGCCGTGACCCATTGCGATGCCATCATCGACGGCGATGGTATTGAATTCTTTTGCGATACCGCCTGCCGCTTCAATCTCTTGAGCAACAAGTTGGCCCAAATCTTTAAGGTGTACGTGGCCTGGTACGAACTGAGTGAATGAGTTCACCACGGCGATGATTGGCTTACCGAAATCTTCGTCTTTTACACCGGTTGCACGCCAGAGCGCACGAGCTCCCGCCATGTTACGACCATGTGTGGTGGTTGCTGATCTATATTTTGGCATTTCTTAAATCCTTCTTACTGCTGCTCTGGGTACACATAGTCTAACCAGCCCCACTTATCTTCCGTGGTGCCGTTAAATAGGCCAAAGTAGGCTTCTTGCAATTCTTTGGTAATCGGACCGCGTTTACCGCTGCCCACTTCAATTTTGTCGATGGTGGCCACAGGCACAACTTCTGCTGCGGTACCGGTCATGAATACTTCATCCGCAAGGTATAGCGCTTCGCGGGCAATGTTAGCTTCACGGACTTCGTAACCTTTATCGCGAGCAATGGTCATGATCGAGTCACGAGTGATGCCCGGTAGGATAGCGCTGGTGGCTGGTGGTGTGGTGATCACGCGATCTTTGATGACAAAGATGTTTTCGCCCGCGCCTTCTGACAAGTAACCGTCAACACTCAGTGCGATACCTTCGTCGTAACCATGACGACGTGCTTCACCACCAACGAGTAGTGAAGAAAGGTAGTTACCACCCGCTTTTGCTGCGGTAGGGATGGTGTTAGGTGCCGCGCGATTCCAGCTTGAAATCATCGCATCCACGCCTTTTTCTAGTGCTTCTTCACCAAGGTATGAGCCCCATGGGAACGCCGCGATGATTAGCTCCATTTCGGTGCCTACTGGAGGACACACACCTAAACCGACATTGCCCACAAATCCCAATGGACGAATGTAAGCGCTGTCGAGTTTGTTTTGACGCAGAGTTTCACGCGTTGCTTCCATGATTTCTTCAACAGAGTATGGAATAGGGAAGCGGTAAATTTTGGCGGAATCTTTTAAACGCTGTGCATGTTCACGGTGACGGAAGACAATTGGGCCTTTTGGTGTGTTGTAGCAGCGTACCCCTTCAAATACCGAGGTGCCGTAATGCATGGCGTGAGTGAGAACATGCACGTTCGCCTCTGCCCATGGAACCATCTCACCATTAAACCAAATGAAATCTGCAGTTTTCGTTGCCATTTGTTGCCTTCCTTATGCACTTACGTGTTGTTGTAAGTTGTGATTTGGCAGTTCATCGTTGCGGATTTTCAGCACCTCAACTTTACGAACGTCCCACAACTTCTCAATTTGATTGATCAAAAACGAGATTGGTCGATCGCTGTCGACGATGATCTCGACGCTGGCTACTTTACTTTCGTGGTTTTGAGTAGCGGCCACCTGTTTGATCACAAAGCCTCGGTGACGAATCACACGTAGAACGCGCTCTAACAGTACCGGTTTGTCGTCGGCTTTGATGTCGAGTAAATATCTGTCCATGTGATGTCTCCTACGTGTTTTCCAACATATCACTGTTTGATGCACCAGGTGGTACAAGTGGCCACACGTTTTCTTCTTCATCAATTAAAACGTGAAGCATGTAAGAAGTTTCGCTCGCTAGCATCTCTTTAAGTGCAGGTTCGACTTCTTCTTTCTTGGTGATGGTTTTGCCCGGAATGTCGAAGGCTTTTGCCAACATCACGAAATCTGGGTTGTCATCAAGAATGGTTTCACTGTGGCGACCGTCGAAAAACAGTGATTGCCATTGGCGAACCATGCCAAGACGTTGGTTGTTTAGGAGAACAATCTTCACTGGAATTTGGCGACGTTTTAGCGTGCCTAGCTCCTGTACGTTCATCATGAATGAACCGTCACCTGTAATAAGGATAGACTGATCATCCGGACGCGCGACTGATGCGCCCATTGCTGCTGGCAAACCAAACCCCATGGTGCCTAAGCCTGCGGAAGTAATGAAGTTTTGCGGATCGCGTGGCTGAATGTGCTGAGCTGCCCACATTTGGTGCTGGCCTACGTCAGTCGAGACTATGGCGCTGTCTGGCATCATGTCAGATAACTGCTTAAGCAGCAGCGGCGCGTAGATAAGTTCGCCAGGGTGGTCGTAACGCCACTTAAAGCCGCTACGCAGACTTTCACTATGGTGAACCCACGATGAGATATCTTGAGTCAGCTCCAATTGAGGAAGAATGGTATTGATGTCGCCTCGCAGTGGTGCGTTTGCGTGGCGAAGCTTATGGATTTCGGCCGCATCGATGTCGATATGAATAACTTTGGCGTGCGGCGCAAAGGTATCTAGTTTGCCCGTCACACGGTCATCAAAACGCGCACCTACGACAATCAACAGATCCGCTTCTTGAACCACAAGGTTGGCCGCTTTGGTACCGTGCATACCCAACATGCCTAAGTAGTGAGGGTCATGGCGTTCAATCGTACCTAAGCCTTTCAGAGTGCTTACCGCTGGCATCGGGTTCAGACGTAAGAACTCTCTCACTGCATCTGTTGCTTTCGCAAGCTGCACACCGCCGCCGACATACAATACCGGGCGAGTGGACGCCGCCAGTACGTCTTGCGCGCGTTTGATGTCTTCAGCGCTGACGTCTTCGATTTCAGGTGCAACGTAAGGTGGCAGTAATTCTGTTGGGGCTTGAGCAAGCTGAACATCTTTCGCAATATCGACAATGACCGGGCCCGGACGACCCGTTTTGGCCACTTCAAACGCTTCGGCTAGCGTAGGGGCAAGATCTTCAATGTCAGTAACGAGATAACTATGCTTAGTACAGGCGAGAGACATACCAATAACATCCATTTCTTGGAACGCATCGGTACCGATATGAGAGCTGGCAACCTGACCTGTGATGGCTACCAAAGGAACGGAATCAAGGAAAGCGTCGGCTAGGCCGGTAACAAGGTTGGTGGCCCCAGGGCCGGAAGTTGCCATGCACACGGCAACATCTTGAGTGGATCGAGCCATACCGATGGCGGCCATGGCGGCCCCTTGTTCATGACGGCATAAGATGTGCTCGACACCCCCGTCATACAAGGCATCATAGATTGGCATGATGGCTCCACCGGGATAACCAAACACCGTCTTGATGCCTTGCTGTCTTAAAGCGGCTACGACAAGTTGTGCACCAGTCATCGTAAACCTCCTTTGCTACGTTGTGGCTCGTAGCGATTGCCATGTGTGTTGCACTTCATGTGCGCTCCCATTCTTCCCGTTAAACTGTCCGAGGGTTAGACAGATGACAACTTGTAGTTGTAAAAAAACCCCCGGACTTTTCAGCGCGGGGGTTTTTTGTAATTTGTGGTTACCTTTCGCCCACAAGCCCCCGCGCGGTGCCAATAATGACCACGATAATCAGGGCTAGCAGTGTGTTGATGTGAGCGAATAGGTTCATCTGTCTGTCGTTCTTTTTTCGTTAAATAGTATTGTGTAATGTTCTACGAAAATGTTTGCGTCATTAGTGGTATCACACAAATCCGCTGCATGACAAGCAAAAAGTCATTCTTTTTTCACATTAACTCTCAATTTGGACGCGGTATATAACATAACCACATAGATAAAACATTTGTTTATATAGTGTTCAATAGATTGGGGAGTTTATGGGGCTGGCAATCATTCATAGTCGGGCAAGTGTCGGGGTGCAAGCGCCGTCAGTTAGTGTGGAAGTGCATATCAGTAATGGCATGCCCGGCTTTACTCTCGTTGGGTTGCCGGAGACTACGGTAAAGGAATCCAAAGATCGTGTACGCAGTGCGATCATCAACTCAAATTTCCAGTTTCCAGCCAAGCGCATTACGGTCAATTTGGCCCCGGCGGATTTACCTAAAGAAGGCGGACGTTTTGATTTGCCTATCGCATTGGGTATTTTGGCGGCTTCAGAGCAAATCGCGACAGATAGGCTCAAAAACTACGAATTTGTTGGCGAATTAGCCCTGTCTGGAGGATTAAGACCTGTCAAAGGTGTGCTTCCTGCCGCGTTGGCTGCAAGCAAAGTAGGACGTCATTTGGTGGTGCCTCATGTCAATGGCGATCAAGCGGCGCTGGTGGGCAAAGAGCAACATAAGTCAGCGCAATCCTTACTTGAGGTGTGTGCGGAGTTATGTGGTCAGCATCGTCTCAATCTTTATCAAACTCCGAAGCGAAAAACGGTTGAAAAGCATGGTCGAGATCTACAAGACATCATTGGCCAGCAACAAGGCAAGCGTGCTCTAGAAATTGCGGCGGCTGGAAACCACAACCTACTTTTTCTTGGTCCTCCTGGTACAGGAAAAACCATGCTGGCATCGCGTTTATGCGACTTACTGCCGGAGATGAGCGACGAAGAAGCGATGGAAACGGCTTCAGTCGCATCACTGACGCAAAGTGAGATTAATGAGCACAACTGGAAGTCGCGTCCGTTTCGTGCGCCGCACCATTCCAGTTCGATGGCTGCATTAGTTGGTGGTGGCTCGGTGCCAAGACCGGGAGAGATTTCTTTGGCTCACAATGGGTTATTGTTCCTTGATGAAATGCCGGAGTTTGACCGTAAAGTGTTGGACTCGTTACGAGAGCCACTGGAATCGGGTGAGATCATCATTTCGCGCGCACAAGGAAAAACGCGTTTTCCTGCTCGTTTTCAGCTGGTGGGCGCGTTGAATCCAAGCCCAACTGGCTATTACGAAGGGAATCAAGCTCGCACTAACCCTCAAGCTATTTTGCGTTACTTAGGTCGTTTATCGGGACCGCTTCTCGATCGTTTTGATATGTCGTTAGAAATTCCATCCTTACCGAAAGGCACGTTGGCGGAAGGTGGTGACCGAGGTGAACCCACGGAACTCGTTAAAGAGCGCGTCAGTCTTGCTCGCGAGAGCATGCTCAATCGAAACGGCAAAGTAAACGCACTACTCGGCAGCCGTGAAATTGAGGCATTTTGCCCGTTGCAAAAAAGCGATGCGGAATTTCTCGAAACTGCACTACATCGGCTGGGGTTATCGATTCGTGCCTATCATCGCATCATTAAAGTGGCTCGCACGATAGCGGATTTAGAAGGTGCTGAGCAGATTGAACGTTCTCATTTGGCGGAAGCGCTCGGGTATCGCGCGATGGACCGATTGCTGAAACAACTCACGGCTCAAGCCGTGTAGTGGTCATTTGAGAGGAGTTCGCGGCGAGTATTCACATGTTCGCCGCGAGAACCATGTTAGAAGCTGTAGTTAAAGCCTAACGACAAAAGGTATTCATTTTCGTCATAAAAGGTGATGTTTGAATCGGTTTGGCTATAACCCGCGAAGGAAATGAACGACCAGTTCTGCCAATCAAACACGTTTTGGTATTCGTAAGCGGCAAACAAGCTCAAGGTGTCATCACTGCGCGTTTTCGCAAAAGTTTGGCTAGCCGATTGATAATCTTTGAGTGCATAGCCTGCGGTTAAGGCTAAACGATGACGGTTGATGAATTTAAACCAACTTACGTCAAAGGCATAAGAGTCATACGATTCTGCTTTTCCATCCGCATCTTGGTTGATGTAGGTGAACGCGGGTTGCAGTAGCGATGTTTGGTCTAGTGAAATACGATATTCGCCTTTTACGTAATAAATACTGGCATCACGCGCGAGTGAATGGTCGGTGACTTCATCTTGTTCGACATCTTTATCGGCATAAGCTAAATCAAGGGTGAAGTTTCTATCGACCAAACCTTTGATTTGAAATCGATAGGCGTTACCACCTTCATCCGTTGTTTTACGAGCCGTACCCACTTGATAAGGATTACGCCACGTTTCGCCTTTGAGGACGGTCGGAAGGTAAGAGACATCCAATACGGTGCCTGACGGTAGTTCGTACTGATAGCCTAATTGAAAAGCCAGTGTACCGACTGCCACATCGGAACGCGTTGTACCAGCATACACTTGGTGGTTGAGCTGGTGACCAAACGTGTAGGCGATACTTCCGAGCGGCGCTGCGATGACGGTTGTGTCGCTTTCAGCGCTTTGGTTTAACGAGTCGATGGTTTTGCTGTTGTCGGTATTAAAGTTCGATTCCGATGAAATCACACCAGCATTGATTGATATTTCGCCGCTGAACCCTGCAGTTTCAGCGAGTTGAGCCTGAGTAGCACTGACGACAAAGGCCAAAGGCAAAAGGGTTAGCCTTGGTTTCATTCGTTATCTCCTTGTTGTCGAATGAATATTGTGATTTTGATATGAGTTTGGTTTTACATAAAACAAATCTGACCATTCTCACAAATGTTCCAATGTGGCAACGGAGCAGTATAATTACACGCTGTTTTATTACTCACACCTTATCACTGTTGTTTGGTTATCATGTTGGCATATTTGTTATTTTTTTTTAACGCTTCTTTTGTGATCCTCAATTCTGCGATTTGTTCACTCGTAATTTGTGTCATCGCTATTTTTAAGATCCTATTTCCGACCGCGCAGTTAAAAGCTAAAGGGACGGAAGCTGCCAACAAAGTGATGTGGATTTGGGCGACCGTCAATGCGGGGATTCTTGCCTTGTCTAACCGTGTGGAGTGGGACGTTCAAGGCATCGAGAATCTGAAAAAAGATGGTTGGTATTTGCTGATCAGCAATCACCTCAGTTGGACGGATATTGTTGTGCTGTGCTGCGTATTTAAAGATCGCATTCCAATGCCGAAGTTTTTCCTCAAACAACAACTGCTGTATGTGCCGTTTATTGGTATGGCATGTTGGGCGTTAGACATGCCTTTCATGCGTCGTTACTCTCGTGAGTATTTAATTCGTAACCCTCACAAACGTGGCCAAGATTTGGCAACCACACGTCGTTCGTGTGCCAAGTTCAAGCATACTCCAACCACGGTTGTGAACTACGTGGAAGGTACACGCTTTACTGAAGAGAAGCAGCGTAAAAGCAAAGCGGGCTACCAATACCTGTTACAACCCAAGTCAGGCGGTATTGCTTACACGTTGGCGGCAATGGGCGAGCAATTTGAGAACATCATCGATGTGACCCTCGCGTATCCAGAGAATACGGACAAACCTTTTAAAGACATGCTGATGGGGCGCATGACTAAGATCGTGGTCCATGTGAAAGTGTTGCCAGTTGATGAGCAGGTGTTAGGGGATTACTTCAACGACAAGCCGTACAAGCGCCAATTCCAGCAATGGTTAGGGGATGTGTGGCAAGAGAAAGACCAACTGCTACAAGAGATTCACAAATAAAAAGGGGAGCCATGTGCTCCCCTGTTTTCTGTGCGTTGCGCTTATTTTAGCGTTAGCAAGTAGTTCACCAGTGCAAAGTACTCATCCATTGATTTAATGCTTTGTGCTTGAACTAGGTATTTGTTATTTACGATAACCGCAGGAACGCCTGTCAAACCGCTGTTTTCGAACTGCTTGTCCATACGACGAACCATCGAATCAACCGCGAAGCCGTTGTAAGCCGCGTCAAATTTCTTCGCGTCTATGCCTTCATCTAGGAAGATTTGGCGAAGTTCAGCGTCGTCACGTGGTGGTTTGCGCATGTTGTGGATGCGGTTAAACATCACTGGCACCATTTGATCTTCAACCTTCATTGCGACCATCGTGGCGAATGCTTTGCTCATTGAAGGGCCCATGTTGCCACCCATGAAAGACACGTGGTTCTTTTGCAGTTTGGTGCCTTCAGGTAGCTGCTTTTTAAGCTGCTGGATAACTGGTTCAAAGGTATTACAGTGTGGGCAGTAGAATGAGAAGAACTCAGTCACTAAAGGCTTCTTTGATACCTCAAGATCCAATACTTTGTAATGTTCACCTTCTTTGAATTGCGCTGCATGTGCCGACAGGCTTAGCATCAGCATAGAAAACAGTGCGAACAGTTTTTTCATCTAAATATCTCCATTTTGAATTGTTCGGCCTGACTTACCATTGAGGCATTAAAGACAGTGGTGCTTCTTCTAAGCTGGCAATCTGCTCTTTAAATGCAAGGACCTGACCTTCCCAGTATTTTGGCTCATTAAACCATGGAAAAGCGAGTGGAAATGCCGGGTCATGCCAACGTTTTGCTAGCCATGCCATATAGTGCACCATTCGTAGACCGCGAAGCGGCTCGATTAGTTTCAATTCCGCGGCGTTAAAGTCGCAAAACTCTTGATACGCCTCTAAAATGATGTCCAGTTGCATCAGCTTATCTTGGCGTTCGCCGTTAAGTAGCATCCACAAATCTTGTACGGCAGGGCCGTTGCGCGAGTCATCTAAATCGACAAACATTGGGCCGTCGCGCCACAAGATGTTACCCGGATGGCAATCGCCATGCAGACGAATCGTTGCGAAGCTGCCTTGCCAGTGGTTTTCGATGGCTTTGATGAGCATGTCCAAGTCATTGAAAAAGCTGTTTTCTAAATGCATCGGGATCATATTGGCGTTTTGCAAAATCTCACGTGGTTGGTAGAGATACTCTTGCAAACCAATGGTAGGGCGATGTTGAAAAGCTTGTCGGCTGCCGACTTTATGGATGCGTCCTAAAAAGCGACCAACTCCTTCAAGCTGCTCTAAGTTATCGACTTCAAACTGACGACCGCCCACGCTTTCGAAGAGAGCGAACCCATAGCCTTGATAGTGGTGCAGGGTGTTGCCATTGATGCGTACGGGTGGGGCGACGGGGATTTCGTTATCAATCAGCTCAAGCGTGAAATCGTGCTCTTCTTGAATCTGCTCGTTGCTCCAACGTTCCGGACGATAGAACTTCACGACGTAGCGACGACGCTCTTCATCGGTAAATTGATACACACGGTTTTCGTAGCTGTTGAGAGGCAGAAAGCCTGATTCAGCACGAATGCCAATGCTTTCTAACGCGTACCACATGAAATCAGGGGTGAGGGCGTCAAAGTTAAACATACTTTGGGACATATAAATAAAAAGGCTCATTACTGAGCCTTTTTCCATTAATTATCGACGTTGTCGTTACAGCTTTTTGATAAACCGACTTTCAACTTCGATAGTGAATTCGTTGCTCTTATCGGTGAGTATAAACTGAATTGTGGTGATCGCAGAGTTTAGCTTGTCAGGATCGGCACCAAGGCTCATTGGCAAGTTCAACACTTCCCCTGGCTCAACTTGAATTGTTTGTTTGCCGTACCAACTCACATCGTTCAATCCTTTTACATCCAGATTGTATTCTTGGACTTGTTGAGTTTTGTTGATCACTTTTAGGGTGTAGGTGTTTTCTACTTCGCCAGCGCTGTTCACGCGGAACAGTTGGTTACGGTCGCGAATCACGCTCATGCCTGCAGGATCGACGGCGGCGATTTGAGCGAAGAACAGACCAATCATCACCAAGAGTACCGCGCCGTAGCCCAGTAGCTTAGGTCGCATCACTTTGGTGTGTTTGCCCGATAGACGGTGTTCGGTGGTGTAGCTGATTAAGCCTTTTTCGTAGCCCATGCGATCCATGGTGTTGTCACACGCATCAATACAAGCGCCACAGTTGATACATTCATACTGCAAGCCGTCACGGATATCGATGCCAGTTGGACACACCTGCACACACAGGTCACAATCAATACAGTCACCTAAGCCCAGTTGTTTTGGATCGGCTTTACGTGAACGCGGACCGCGCTTTTCACCACGTTTGGTATCGTAACCGACAATGAACGTGTCTTTGTCGAACATCGCTGATTGAAAACGCGCGTAAGGACACATGTGAATACACATGATTGAGCGCATCCAACCTGCGTTGCCGTAAGTACAGATGGCAAAGAACATCACCCAGAATACTGGCCAGAAGTTCGCGTTGAAGGTGAAGAAATCAATCACCAGCTGTTTCATCGGTACAAAGTAACCAACAAAGGTGAAGCCTGTGGCGAGCGCGATAGCAAACCAAGCGATGTGCTTGAGTGTTTTACGCATGGCTAAGTTGGCGGTGAGTTTATTGGCGTCTTGTTTGCGACGTTTATTCGCGCTGCCTTCGAGTTTTTCTTCAAACCAGATGTACATGAAGGTCCACACGGTTTGCGGGCAGAGATAGCCACACCAGACTCGGCCTAAAAAGGTGGTAATGAAGAACAGGCCAAACGCGGCGATCACAAAGAGCAGAGCGAGTAGGGTCAGATCTTGCGGATAAAGCGTGGTGCCGAAAAAGTTGAACTGCTGGTTGCCGATATCAAGCAAGATCGCTTGTCGCTCGCCATATGGGATCCACGGTACCAAAGCAAACAGTAGCAGTAAGAACCAACCACCGTAGCGACGCAGTTTTTGGTAAGTCCCTTTACTTTCTCGAACGTAGATGCGATTGCTTGGGTTAAAACGATCCCCGTTTCCTTTGTGGGTTTTCGGGTTGAAAGTCTTGGGAGTCACATCTTTGATATCGATCTTATCCTGACTCATGCACTCATCCTTCTTAGGCTTTTTTATAATGTACGGCGGCATTTCTGGTGATGTCGCTCTGTGACATTGCTATTAATTATTTTAGTTAATACTGATAAACGGCGATTATACAAGCAATAACAATTCCTTTTCTTTAACGCAGTCTACGTTTAACAACAAAAGTCAGTACAGTTAACCTAATAAACGGCTGAACAGTTATAACAGTATTAAGAATCTGTTTGATTTAGTTATAAAAAAGCGACTCTGAGGAGTCGCTTCGAAAGTCGTGAGACGTGTTTATTTGATGATGCCGCGAGCACGTAAGATGGCGGTTTTGAAGTCATCTTCTTGGTCTTTCTTCAGGCCCGGGATCATTTCGTCTTTGCTGCTGTTGCGCATTTTAAGATGGTAGATCAGTACGTCGTCGGAGAGATCTTCCAACTTGCCGTCGTAGCCCGCCTCTTGCGCCAGTTTGACGATGAATTGCAGCAGGTTCATTTCTTGGTCTTTTTGCCACTCAGGCTCTAATAGCTCAAGTAGCTCTTCTATGCGATGACACTTCATTTCTTTCTCCACAATATTTATAAGTATTTGCGCTTAAGGTATCAAATTGCATCGCGAAGACAAATAGAAAAGGAAGGAAAAGAAAAAGCGCAGCTGGCGCCGCGCTTTTGGTTAAGCTGCTTTGATAACTTTGGTTGTAACACTCGACACTATTGCTGTCTTCTCAACCAGTGTCATAGCTGGCGCAACTTGTTTTGCCTTAGATGCAGTAGTGAAGCCACTGCGGCGGCGCATTGCACTTGTATTGGTGTGTGCGAACCTGACTGTAGTTGGGCGCATTCGATTACCTAACTGCCAGGCATATCCATTGCCGATGTAATGGCCTGATTCATTATGAGTTGAGCTTCAACTGCTTGAAGGGTGGCTCTTTTGGCTTTCGCCAGTCCAATAAATGAGTCAGGAATACCGATATGCATGCATATCATGTATAGGTTAGCACCCTTGTTATAATTGGTCGATAGTTGAGCAATTGAATTCTCTCGATTTTGTTATTTTGTCGCTCGGATCGACGCAAAAATTTATTTTGATCCCATGATCAGCAGTAGTAGTATGAGATCTCGACAAAGGAGGTGCATATGTCATTTTTGAAGAAGACACTTGCGAGCTTTGGGATCGGCAGCGCTAAGGTAGATTCGATTCTAAATCAGGATGTGCTTTATCCCGGTCAAAGTGTGGATGTTTCTATTCACGTTTATGGTGGCGCGACAGAACAAGCGATCGATAATATCGATATGAAGCTTTGTTGCCGCTACATCGCAGAGGCTCCGGACGACCGTGGTGCGCGAGAAGGGCACAGCATGCGTCGAGTACCGCAAACGCATGTCTTGGCGAAATGGAATCTCCCGTACGCCTTTACGATTCATCCTGGTGAAGAGCGCACCTTCGACGTCAAACTCGACGTGCCTTGGAACACGCCAGTGACCATCGGCGATGCAAAAGTCTGGCTAGAAACCGGCTTAGATGTGGCGATGGCGCTTGACCCTACCGACAAAGACATTCTCACCGTTAGACCCGACCCACTTATGGATGCCATATTGTCAGCGTTTGAAGCCCAAGGCTTGCGTATTCGCCAAGTCGAATGTGAAGAGGTAAAAGGTTTCGAACTGCCATTTGTACAAGAGTTTGAAATGGTGCCCACTGATGGCCCGTATCATGGCGTATGGCGCGAGTTAGAGTTTGTCGCGCATCGCGATGAGCAAAATCTCAAGCTTTGGTTTGAGATTGACCGCACTCGCAGTGGCTCTCGCGGTATGCTTGCCAGCTTGCTCGGCAGTGGAAAACTCAAGCGCGAACTGTGTATTCCGGTGACAACAAACTTGGAAGAAGTGGGTGAGCTTGTCCTTAATTACCTCGACCAAACGACCGCGATTCACGAGTCTTAATTTTAGCTTACACGTGTACGCTTAATGTGCCATACTAGAGCGAATATTCCAAACTCTAGTATAGGCGCATTGATGTCCTCACCGCAGAAACCTCAATACAGTCAAAGTGAAGAGCTTGCCAACACCATCACGCACGGTATTGGGATGATTTTCGGCATTGTCGGGTTAATCCTGTTGTTAATCAAAGCGACAAACCACCAAGCTGACACATTGACCGTGACAAGCATGGCGATCTACGGCTCCAGTATTATTGTGCTGTTTTTAGCCTCAACGCTGTACCACGCGATCCCTCATCCTAAAGCGAAACGCTGGCTGAAAACCTTCGACCATTGCGCTATTTATCTGCTTATTGCTGGCAGTTACACGCCATTTTTGTTGGTGAGTTTACGCACGCCACTTGCGTTTGGCTTGATGATCGTTATCTGGAGCATTGCTCTGCTCGGCATCATCATGAAGGTCGCATTTGTTTATCGCTTTAAGAAGTTGTCGCTGATGACTTATTTGGTGATGGGATGGCTGTCGTTGATTGTGATTTATCAGTTGGCGATCAATCTGGATATCGGTGGACTTACGCTGCTTGCGGTGGGCGGTTTGGTGTACTCGCTAGGGGTGATTTTCTACGTTGCGAAGCGTATCCCCTTTAACCATGCGATTTGGCACGGCTTCGTTTTAGCGGGTTGTGTGTGTCACTTCTTCGCGATTTATTACTTTGTCGAGCCTATCTAAACTTAGCGACCTAAGCCTCACCCGTCAGCGTGGCAAGATACGCTCGACAAAGAATATCAGACCCGTATTAGCGAGTTTTCACTTCTAACACTTTGGCTGAAAACTGGTATTGCTGAGATTGCGGCACAGCCAGTTTAATGCTCTTACCTTGTTCTGCTTGCTGTGGTCGCAGGTAGGTATCCGCCATTCGTTTGATGGATTGCCAAACCGTGACCTTTTCTTTCGTCAGCTGCTTGCCAGACATATCAAACACTTGTACCTCAACTTCCACCTGAATGACAGATTGAGAGCTTTGGTTGGTGATAGACGTTGGCAGTACCAGTTCACCACTTTCGTAGCTCGCAGAGCCAATCAGTACGTCGACCCCTGAGTCTGACAACTGCATGGTTGGCTTTTTCGCGTTCACAACCACGGTGGTACCGACGGTTTTTGTTACGACCGGAATTGTCGCAATCGCAGGAGCTGCGACAGTTTCAACCGCGCTTGTTGTGGTTTGGGCTACGGCCTCTTTTGGCGCAGAACGTGTCATCACGTATTCCCAAGTAAAGTCATCGTTCAACTTCACTTCTCGACCGTCGGCTAAAGTGACGACTTCAGCGGCGTAGGCGGATGAGGTGGCGAGTAGGGTCGCCAGAGTGATCCATGTTTTCATTGTTATACCTTTTATTTGTGTCTGCTTAACGGCGCCAAAACGCAGGGAAGAACAGTACAAGAATAGTCAGAATTTCCAAGCGGCCCATCAACATACCAAAGCTTAGAAGCCATTTAGCGGCATCTGGTAGTGGCGCGAAGTTACCGGTTGGGCCGATCACGCTACCCATGCCAGGACCCACGTTGGCAACGGCGGTGATTGAGCCAGAAATGCTGGTCACGGGATCAAGACCAAGGGCACTTAAACAGCCAGCGATAAAGATTATGGTGATAAAGAACATCAACCCAAACGCCACCACAGAGCGCACGATGTCGTCGTTCACAGGACGTTGGTTGTAACGTTGCACGAAAACGCCGGATGGATGAATCAGTTTCATGATCTGTTTGTTCAACAGCGTCATAGCAATTTGGAAACGGAAGATTTTAATCCCGCCTGCGGTTGAGCCAGAACATGCCCCAGCCATCATTAAGAAGGCAAAGAGCGTGGTTGGCAGAGCGCCCCAAGCGGTGAAATCTTCCAAGCCGAACCCAGTGGTTGTCACCACAGAAACGATGTTGAACATCGACACTCGCAGGGCATCCAAAATGGTGTAACCATCGCGAATCACTAGCCAAGCGGCAACCACCAAGCTTGAGAACAAGAACAAGTATGCAAAGCCTCGTACCTGTGCATCTTTGACCAGAATATCGATGCTGCGTTTGCGTAGAGCGGCAACAAACAATAGAAATGGCAGACCGCCCAAGAACATGAAAGTGGTCGCGACCCAGTGCGCGCCGTTGGAGAAGTTGTTCATCGAGCTATCGGAGGTCGAGTAACCACCGGTAGATAGGGTGGTAAAGGCGTGGTTGATCGCTTCAAACAGGTTCATGCCCGTCAGAACATAACCACCAATGCACATGCCCGTTAAGATCAGATACACCAACACGATGTTCTTCGCTACGGTTTTGGCTCTTGGGCTGCTTTTATCTGACCAGTCAGACGATTCCGTTTGGAACAGCTTCATACCACCGACGTTCAACATGGGTAGGATTGCCACCGCCATTACGATAAAGCCGATACCGCCAAGCCATTGCAGAATCGAGCGCCATAACAAAATGCTCGGCGCCATGTTGTCCAAGCCACTGAGCACTGTGGAGCCCGTGGTGGTGATCCCCGACATGGTTTCGAAGTAGGCATCGGTGAAGCTGATGTGGTTAATGAACACAAATGGCAACGCGGCGAACGCGCTGGCGATGGTCCAGACCAAACTGGTGATGAGGAACATGTCGCGCACACTGAGTTTGAACTTGGCGGTTCGGCCAATCGTCAAACAAATGAAGGCGGCAAGGTGCGTGATCACAACGGCTTGGGCGAAATCGAGGAAACCGCCCGTACCTGTGAAGAAAGCGACCAAAGTCGGCACGTACATAAAAAGGGCCAGTTTGGATAAAACCAGCCCGATAACAAACAGTACGGGACGTAAGTTGACCATAGGAAAATCCTAGAGGAAGAATGGGCTCGGCTGGAACAGCGCTTCGACGTCTGGTACGTACTTTTTGTCGACCAAGAACATCACGACGTGGTCATCTTGCTCGATGACGGTACGATCGTGTGCGATAAGAACTTCTTCGCCACGAACGACAGCACCAATGGTGGTTCCCGGTGGCAGTTTAATGTCACCAATCGCTCGGCCAACCACTTTGGATGTGGTTTCGTCACCGTGCGCTACGGCTTCGATAGCTTCCGCCGCACCGCGACGTAATGACGATACGTTTACGATGTCTGCACGGCGAACGTGCGTCAGCAAGGCGGAAATGGTCGCTTGCTGTGGTGAGATGGCCACATCAATCACGCCGCCTTGGACTAAGTCAACGTACGCGCCGCGTTGGATCAGTACCATCACTTTCTTCGCGCCCATGCGTTTTGCCAGCATAGCGGACATGATGTTGGTTTCATCTTCGTTGGTGAGAGCGATGAATACGTCAACTTGGTCGATGTTTTCTTCAGTCAGTAGCTCTTGGTCTGCGGCATCGCCACAGAACACGATGGTGTTCTCTAATTGCTCAGACAGCTTTTCTGCACGCTGATAGTCGCGCTCAATCAGCTTCACGCTGTAAGTTTGCTCTAGGCGTTTTGCCAAGCTTGCGCCGATGTTACCCCCGCCAACAATCATGATGCGGCGGTAAGGTTTTTCTAGGCGCTGTAGCTCACTCATTACAGAGCGAATGTGGTTGCTTGCGGCGACGAAGAACACTTCATCATCGGCTTCAATAATGGTGGTGCCTTGCGGGCGAATCGGACGGCCTTGACGGAAAATCGCTGCCACACGGGTATCAATGTGCGGCATGTGCTCACGCAAAGCAGACAGCGCGTTACCCACCAACGGGCCACCGTAGTAGGCTTTTACCGCCACTAGGCTGACTTTCTGTTCAGCAAAGCTCACCACTTGCAGCGCGCCCGGGTATTGGATCAGACGTTCGATGTAGCTCGTAACGAGTTCTTCTGGGGCTATAAGGTGATCGACAGGAATGGCGCCAGATTTAAACAGGGCTTCTTTTTCTGCCAAGTATTCTGGAGAGCGAATACGTGCAACGCGGTTTGGGGTGTTGAATAGAGTGAACGCGACCTGACAGGCGGCCATGTTGGTTTCATCAGTGTTGGTTACTGCGACGAGCATATCGGCGTCTTGCGCGCCAGCTTCGTGCAGCACGTCTGGGTGGCTCGCATGGCCATTGACCACACGCAGGTCGTATTTGTCCTGCAGTTCACGCAGTCGGTCGGCATTGTTGTCGACGATGGTGATGTCGTTGTTTTCACCCACTAGGTTTTCTGCCAGTGTGCCGCCAACCTGACCTGCACCAAGAATAATGATCTTCATACTCTTTTCTCGTTATCTGAAAAAGGCGATTGAAATCACTCCAATCGCCCTATTTAGCATGCTGTTACGCGTGTGTTTTAGTTAGCACTGCGTAGTAGAAACCATCCATATCTTCTTCGCCTGGTAGAATTTGACGACCAGGCTGGTCGGGATCAGAATCCAGCAGTTGCGCATCCGCGGTACGTGCTAAAAACGCTTTTACTTGCTCCACGTTTTCTTGCGGTGTGATTGAACAAGTCGCGTAAACCATTGTGCCGCCGGGTTTCAGTTGCGTCCACATGGCATCAAAAATTTCACTTTGTAGCTCTGCTAATGCGGCGATGTCGTCTGCACGACGTAGCCATTTGATGTCTGGGTGACGACGAATCACGCCAGTCGCAGAACATGGGGCATCCAGCAAAATGCGATCAAATTGCTCACCTTGCCACCATTCTTGTGGATTACGCGCATCACCGCAAACCACTTTTGCCTGAAGGTTGAGACGCTTCAGGTTTTCATGCACACGTTTCAGGCGTGTGTCGTCGCAGTCAATCGCGACCACTTCACTGCCCGACGTGCGCTCTAGAATGTGCGCAGTCTTGCCACCTGGCGCAGCACAGCAATCTAAAATCAGTTCGCCGTCTTGTGGTTTTAGGTAGTTGATCGAAAGCTGCGCCGCCGCATCTTGCACCGAAACCCAACCTTTATCAAAACCAGGTAGCTTCATCACATCACATGGTGCGGCCAATTTTATGGCGTCCATTGCTTCTGTGTGTGGCGTGCTATCAATGTTTTCATTTTTGAGTAGCGCAAGGTATTCATCACGAGTGTGGTGTTGATGGTTCACACGCAGCCACATTGGCGCTTTTTGGTTGTTCGCTTCAACAATGCTTTCCCATTGCTGTGGGTAGGCCTCTTGCAGCAGTTTTAGTAACCAGCTTGGGTGACCGTATTTGCCAGCGTTGTTGCTGACGGCCATTTGGTCGAGTTCTTCTTGGTTGCGTTGGTAGTTACGCAATACAGCGTTAATCAAACCACGCAGACGAGGACCTTTCAGCTCTTTAGTGCCTTCAACCGTTTCACCGACTGCTGCGTGCGCAGGAATACGCATGAAGCTCAGTTGGTAAATGCCAACCAGAATTAGGTGATGGAATACACGTTGTTTGCCTTTGAGCGGCTTATCCATCAACTGGTTTGCGATCATTTCTAGGCGAGGTAGGTAACGTAGCGCACCGTAACAGATCTCTTGTAGCAGAGCGTGGTCACGAGGTCGTACCGTTTGTTGAGCCGCTGGAAGAGCGCTTGAAAGTGAGTGGCCCTTGTCGACGACAAGATACAGGACGTTAGCAGCCGCAGCGCGAACATTCATGATGAGTACCTTAAAGTAAAGGAGGGCATCTCTGCCCTCTAAAAGTTCGTATTATTGGGGATAATAACCCCTAGTATGGCTTAAACCAGCAGAGTGCCGACTTCAAACCAAGCTGCACGTGAGTTCAGAATATCCTGAACTGACATGGCTTTTTTGCCAGGAACTTGCAGTTGCTCTAGCACCAGTACGCCGTTGCCTGTCGCAACATAAATACCGGTTTTATCTGCTTGCACGATGGTGCCGGCTGGCTTGTCACTGGTTTGCTCTGCCACACGGCTTTGCCATACTTTGATGCTGTTTTCTGCCGCTTCAAAGTGGCTCATTGGCCATGGGTTAAATGCACGAACGCAGCGCTCAATGTGCGCCGCATCGTCGTTCCAGTTGATGCGTGCTTCTTCTTTGCTGAGTTTTTTCGCATAGTTCGCTAGCTCATCGTCTTGCTTCACTGGCACTGCTTTACCCGCAGCAATGTCTGCTAGGCAGTCAATCAGGGCTTCTGGACCAAGCTCTGCCAATTTTTCGTACATTGAAGCGCTGGTATCTGTCGCTTCGATTGGCAGAGTTGCAATCTTCAGCATATCACCAGTGTCGAGACCGATGTCCATCTGCATGATGGTCACGCCAGTTTCTGCATCGCCCGCCCAAATAGAGCGTTGGATTGGAGCCGCACCACGCCAACGAGGTAGGATAGAACCATGTACGTTGATACAACCCAGTTTCGGGGTATCAAGAACCGCTTGTGGCAGTAGCATACCGTATGCCACGACAACCATGAGATCGGCGTTCAGATCGGCAAGTTCTTGTTTCGCTTCGTCGGACTTAAAGCTTTCAGGTTGGTAAACCGGGATGTTATGTTCCAGCGCCAGTTGTTTTACCGGTGGCGCAGCCAATTTCTTGCCACGACCCGCTGGACGATCTGGGTTTGTGTAAACCGCGATTACTTCATGCTCCGAAGACAACAACGCCGCCAAGTGACGGGCGGCGAAATCCGGAGTACCTGCAAAGACAATACGTAAAGACTGACTCAAGGTAGACTTCCTTCTAATTGGGATGGTTCGAGATTAAGCGTTTTGCTGCTTCTCGTTAAAGCGTTTGATTTTTGCTAGCTTGTCCTGAATGCGTTTGCGTTTCAGTGGCGATAGGTAATCCACGAATAGCTTACCTTGTAGGTGATCAAGCTCGTGTTGAACACAAATCGCTAGCAGGTCGTCGGCTTCAAAGGTGAACTCTTTGCCATCACGATCCAGTGCCTTAACGGTAACTTCTGCAGCGCGAGGCACAAGTGCGCGTGCACCTGGTACCGACAGACAGCCTTCTTCGATGCCATCTTCGCCACGCTTTTCCAGAATCTCAGGGTTGATTAGCACCATCGGCTCATCGCGAGTTTCTGAAATATCAATCACTACGATACGTTTGTGGATATCAACCTGCGTTGCAGCAAGGCCAATACCTTCTTCGTCGTACATGGTTTCAATCATGTCATCGACGATTTTTTGAATCTCAGGAGTCACCGCGTCAACAGGCTTCGCGACCGTGCGCAGGCGATCATCTGGGAATGTTAATACTTGTAATACAGACATATTCACTCGAAATATTGAACTGTGCCGAAACAGCACAAACCTTGTTGGCTCAATTCTAGACATTTTATGGCCTAAATGACAGCATCCTTGCACCAATTTCCATTCTGGTTCCTGCTTAACAGACCAAGGACGAGGGTCATGAATCGAATTTTCCGCAACGTTGCCAGTGTTACGTTGCCGTTACTTTTCTCTTTCAACGCTGTAGCAAATGTGGATGCTAAACCACTGACTGTTAAAGATGATGCGCCACAAACGTATGTAGTCGTGAAGGGCGATACGCTATGGGATATTTCGGCCATGTACTTAGATAGCCCGTGGTTGTGGCCTCGTTTATGGCAAGTCAATCCAGACATCGATAACCCTCATTTAATTTATCCCGGAGATAAGCTGTCTTTGGTGTGGATTAACGGTCAGCCCGTGTTGAGCCTAAAACCGGTTAAGAAGCTGAGCCCGAAAGCACGCATCACAGAAAAGAAAGCCGTACCAACGGTAGCGGAAGGTTTGGTGATGCCGTATCTCAAATCGGATCGGTTGCTGGATCAAGATGCGTTGAACAATGCTGCAAAAGTGATGGGCAGCAGCAAAGGCAGTAAGTATCTGACGGCAGAAGATGTGTTGTACATCGATGGCAAGCAGACCGCTACAGGCTGGGCTATTTACCGACCGGTAGAAACCTTTTCGCGTGACGATGTGTCTAAAGAGATCACTGCGCTGCGTTTGATTGCCAAAGGCGAGCTCGTTGAGGCTTCGAGCGATTATTCTGGTTTGAAGATCACGTCTCAATTGCAAGAAATCCTGCGCAACGATATCGCGTTGCCAAATCAATCGGTTGAGAACACTGACTTCACAACAACGTTCTACCCTATGCCGTCACCACAAGGCAGTTCTGCAAAGTTGCTAGGCAATATCGAAGGTATTCGCTTTAGCTCAACCAACCAAGTCGTGGTGATTGATAAGGGGACGTCTGACAGTCTGAAACAAGGCAGTGTGTTTGATTTAAAAGAAGACGCGCATCCCGTTTACAAAGATGGCGATGAATTCAAGAAAGAGTTTGGTGTCCTCGATAAGAAAATAACCTTACCTCAAAGCAAAGTTGGCGAGTTGCTGGTCATTCGTCCTTATGAGTACTTTAGCTTGGCGTTGATCACAACCAGCACTAAACCCATCAATAAAGAGGTCTCTGTGGTTTCGCCTCTGACGCAAGAGTCGACCACCAATGAAACCACGCAATAACGACAGTGACCTTGCTGCCTGGCTTAAGCTGAGTTGCTTGCCAGGCATCGGTGGGGTCAAAATGAATAAGCTGCTCGCCAAAGATACGCCTCGCAATATCATCAATTCCTCCTCTGAACAGCTCTATCAATTTGGTTTGACGAACAAACAGTTGCAAGCTTGGGCTTCGGCCGATAAAGAGGTCGATGCTTGTTTAACGTGGCTAGCCACTTCTACAAATCATCACATCCTGACGCTGGCCGATCCTTTATATCCCTCTTTACTCAAGCAAGTTGTCGCTCCGCCTCCGTTGTTGTTTGTCGAGGGGAATCCTACCTTTTTATCGCAACCACAAATTGCCATGGTGGGCAGCCGTAACGCTAGTTTTGATGGTTTACACCATGCACGTCAATTTGCGGCAGAGTTGGCTCAGCAAGAATTGATTGTCACTAGCGGTTTAGCGCTTGGGATTGATGGCCATGCTCATGACGGTGCGCTACAAGCGGGTGGTAAGACGATAGCTGTGCTCGGGTCTGGTTTAGAACATGTTTATCCTGCTCGTCATCGTGGTTTAGCGCAGCGAGTAACAGAAAATGGCGCACTGGTTTCTGAGTTTCGCCCCAATGCCAAGCCTCGCGCAGAAAACTTTCCGCGTCGAAACCGTATCATTAGCGGCTTATCGTTAGGTGTGTTAGTGGTGGAAGCAGCCGAGAAAAGTGGCTCGCTTATTACCGCGCGTTATGCCCTTGAGCAAGGGCGAGAAGTGTTTGCGCTGCCGGCCTCAATTAATGCTCGCAATGCTAGTGGTGGTAACCAATTGATTCGCAACGGTGCCTGCCTCGTAGAGAAAACCCAAGATATCCTCGATGAAATACAGTCTTTACTCGATTGGTCTGTTAATCAGAGTATCGATTTATTTTCTACGCTAAATGATGAAGAAGAATTGCCATTTCCTCAGCTGTTAGCTAACGTAGGAAGTGAAGCTACACCGGTTGATATTCTTGCAAACAGGACCAATATACCTGTCCAAGACGTCATGATGCAGCTCTTAGAGCTTGAGCTCTCTGGGCATGTTGTTGCGGTTTCAGGTGGCTATATTCGAAAGGGGAGGGGCTAGCTATGATGATGGATATACTGATGTATCTATTCGAAACCTACATCCATAGCGATGCAGAGTTACAGGTCGAACAAGACGAGTTGGAAGAAGAATTGCTTCGCGCAGGCTTCCAACAAAAAGATATCTACAAAGCCCTTGTCTGGTTAGAAGAGCTCGCGGCGCTGCAGCAAAGTGATACATCTTCTGCGATTTCGGCTTGTATCGCGTCATCATCGACTCGTATCTACACTGCGAAAGAGATGCAGCGTTTGGATTTGGAGTGCCGAGGCTTTTTATTGTTCCTTGAGCAAATCAATGTGTTGACGACAGAAACTCGTGAAATGGTGATTGACCGAGTGATGGGGCTAGAAACGAGCGAGTTTGAGCTTGAAGACCTCAAATGGATCATTTTGATGGTGCTGTTTAATGTGCCTGGTAATGAAAACGCTTATACGCTAATGGAAGAGCTGTTGTACACCAAGGAACAAGGGATTCTTCACTAACCCAATCTAGGCAAGTTCGAGTTTAGCTAGCAAGAACGCGAGCTTGTCTTTTGGTGTGTTTTTCACGAAACGGTAAGTATGAGTAGTAAAATCGACAACACCCTTTTCTCTGCCCATGAACATGCATTGGAACACGAGCCGTGTCCTAAATGTGGCAGCGAGTTGACCCTCAAACATGGCAAACACGGCCCCTTTCTTGGCTGTAGCCACTACCCAAGCTGTGATTACATCAAAGCCCTGCACAACAATGATGGACACATCGTCAAAGAGCTTGGCGTTCCTTGTCCAGATTGTGGTAACGAGTTGGTATTACGCCAAGGGCGTTATGGCATGTTTGTTGGTTGCAGTAACTATCCGGCGTGCCATCATATTGAGTCGATTAATCAACCTGAGCCAGAAAAGCAGCCGCAAGAGCAACACGCGTGTCCTGAATGTGGTAAAGGTCATTTAGTTGAGCGTAAAACGCGCTTTGGTAAAACTTTCTACGCATGTGATAACTACCCTAAATGCAAATTTGCAGTTAATCTCCCTCCGGTTAAAGGGAGATGCGAAGAATGTGGTTTTACTTTGTTGGTGGAGAAGAAACTCGCCAGTGGTGTGAAATTGCAATGTGCCAACCGTAAGTGCCAGCACACCCAACAAGGGTAAATACATCAAAGGAATTAAAAAGGGTCGCATCGTGCGACCCTTTGTGATTTTTGGGGCTAGATTTTAGCGTTATGCTTGTTTCGCAAACTCGTGCACGGCTGGGAATGCCATTGGATCTAAGACATCCGCGAGAGCGCACAATCTACGGTGCAATTCTCCTGGGTAGTCACCGCATACGTTGATGTGACCCATTTTGCGTCCTTCACGTTTCTCTTTGCCGTACCAATGGATGTGACAACCATCCATGGCGAGCAATGCTTCTGGTAACGTATCTTCACCAAGAATATTCACCATTGAGGTTTCTCGAATCAGTTTGGTGCTGCCTAACGGCAAGCCGCATACTGCGCGCAGATGGTTTTCAAACTGACAAGTTTCTGCACCTTGCTGTGTCCAGTGACCGGAGTTGTGCACGCGTGGGGCAATCTCATTGACTAACAGTGTGCCATCGACATCAAAGAACTCGAGTGCCAATACGCCAACGTAATCCAGGCTATCTGCGACGGCCGTGAACATCTGCTTAGCTTGGGCTTGCAACTCTGGTGCATCAATAGCAGTAGAAAGGCTCAATACACCATTGGTATGAACGTTTTCTGCTAGAGGGTACACTTCAACACTGCCGTCTTTGCCACGCGCACCAACTAAAGAGACTTCACGATTAAATGGCACAAACTCCTCTGCCACAATGGCTTGAGTTGGTGTTGCTGCAATGCACTCCGCCATTTCTGCCCAGATCGTCTCGATCTGAGCCGCTTCTTTCAAGCGCCATTGGCCTTTACCATCGTAACCACCCAATGCACTTTTCAGCACCATAGGTATGCCAACATGTTCAATTGCGCGTTCAAGATCTTCACGTGTCTCAATCACGTAGTGCTTTGCATTACGCACGCCAGCATTATCGAGTAGCGCTTTTTCAACACGGCGGTCACCGCCTGCTTTGATGGCTGCGGTACTAGGGAGGAACTTGCCACTTAATTCACAGATGTCGAGTACATCGTGAGGAATATGTTCGAATTCTGCGGTGATCGCATCCACTTGTTCAATGGCATTTTCCAAACCATGACCAAGCACCTGTTGGGTAAGAGGATGGACAACGTTACCGCTACCGACATCGTAAGCCGAGATTTGGATGTTCAGTGGTGCACCAGCCAGAGACATCATGCGAGCCAACTGACCTGATCCGAGAACCAGTACATGCATCTGATTAATCCTCAGCTGGATTTGGGTTAGCCAGTACGGTTTCCGTCTGTTCATTGCGGAACGCTTCTACCTTCGCCATGATGCTTTCGTCATGAGTGCCTAGGATTTGTGCCGCTAAGATGCCCGCGTTTGCAGCGCCCGCTTCGCCAATCGCTAACGTGCCGACTGCAATGCCTTTTGGCATTTGTACAATAGATAGCAAAGAGTCCATGCCTTTTAGAGCGCGAGATTGAACCGGAACACCAAGTACAGGCAAACTGGTGAAGGCTGCCGCCATTCCCGGTAGGTGAGCTGCACCACCGGCACCTGCGATGATCACTTTGATGCCGCGTTCTTTCGCGCTGCTAGCGTAATCGGCTAATAGTTGAGGAGTACGGTGAGCTGACACCACCTTTGTTTCGTAAGACACGCCAAATTGATCCAGCATGTCTGCTGCTAGTTTCATGGTTGGCCAATCGGATTTAGAACCCATGATGATACCGACTTTCATCTCAAACTCCTTCAAGCTGCAAAATTAGGTGAGCTGATAAATTTGTGCGCATTATACGGGGATTTTTATCTCAAGCAAACGTTTGCGTCTTGTTGTTGACGCTATTGATACATTTTATAAAAAAATTGCTTTAGTGTCTGAGAATGAATATTTGTACACTTAGTGAAAATAATACAGTCAGACAATCAGGAAGTATTCGGTGGATAACTTTGAACAAGTGCTCAACGCACTACAACAAGGCGAAGTGATTGCCTACCCAACAGAAGGGGTTTTTGGTGTCGGATGCGATCCAGATAACCCAGAAGCAATTCAAAAACTGCTGGATCTCAAGCAGCGTCCGGTGGAAAAAGGGCTGATTCTGATCGCCGCAAGTTATGAGCAGCTCTTGCCATATATTGATGAATCTCAACTGACTCCAGAACAATTAGCGACCGTTCATGCAACTTGGCCTGGTCCATACACTTGGATCATGCCAGCGAGCGATAAAGTATCCAACTGGGTTTCAGGACAGTTTGATTCAATTGCAGTTCGTGTGACTGATCATCCTTTGGTTCAAAAGATGTGTAATGCATTCGGAAAGCCGTTAACCTCTACTAGCGCGAATCTTTCCGGCTTGCCACCGTGTATGACCACGGAAGAGGTAGAGCAGCAATTGGGTGACAAGCTGGTGGCCATTCTTCGTGGTGAAACCAGCGGCCGTGATAAACCCAGCGAGATTCGTGACGCCAAAACTTCACAAATATTAAGACAGGGCTAACCCTGCTTGCCAGCCATCAATAGGTATCACGTAATAGGTAATAACGTATGTCAGCAATCGATAAGTACGCCGTAAAGCAGTTCCTGATGTCACTTCAGGACTCCATTTGTCAGCAGTTAGAACAAGAAGATGGAAAGGCCGTCTTTGTCGAAGATGCATGGCATCGTGAACCGGGCGAACGTCTTGGTGGCGGTGGGCGCTCACGTGTTCTGCGTGATGGTCTTGTTTTCGAGCAAGGTGGGGTGAACTTCTCGCATGTGGAAGGGAAAGAAATGCCAGCATCTGCGACGGCTCATCGTCCGGAGCTAGCTGGTCGCCGCTTTGAAGCGATGGGGGTCTCTTTGGTTATCCATCCCAAAAACCCTTACGTCCCAACTTCTCATGCGAATGTACGTTTCTTTATCGCAGAGAAAGAGGGCGAAGAGCCAATTTGGTGGTTTGGTGGTGGTTTCGACCTGACTCCTTTCTATCCTTTCGAAGAAGATTGTCAGTCATGGCACGATACAGCTAAGGCAATCTGTGCCCCATTTGGTGAAGAAGTATATGCAGAACACAAAGCGTGGTGTGATAAGTACTTCTTCTTGCCACATCGAAACGAAACTCGTGGTGTTGGTGGTTTGTTCTTTGATGATTTGAATCACTGGGAGTTTGATAAGTGTTTTGACTACATCAAAGCGGTGGGTGAAGGCTATTGCCAAGCTTACTTGCCGATCGTGTCTCGTCGTAAAGACATCGAATATGGCGAGCGTGAACGTGAATTCCAACTTTACCGTCGTGGTCGTTATGTTGAGTTCAACTTAGTGTACGACCGTGGCACTTTATTCGGTTTACAAAGTGGTGGGCGTACCGAGTCGATTCTGATGTCGATGCCGCCGTTAGCTCGCTGGGAGTACCGCTACGAACCAGAAGCAGGAACGCCTGAAGCTGAACTTTACGAGCGATACCTGAAACCACGCGAATGGTAAGCACGGAATCTCCTTTTCTATATAGATAGATAGTGATAGGGTCATCTGTAATCAGATGGCCCTGTTTTCTCTATATCTAAGTAAGGAATAAAGGTAAGGACATGACCCCGCAAATCGATCGTTACGCCGTGTTTGGTAACCCTATCGGGCACAGCAAGTCGCCATTTATCCATACACTCTTTGCTCGTCAAACGAATCAGTCCCTTACATACACCGCAGAGTGTGCGCCTGTGGGTGGATTTATCGAGGCAGCGAAAGCATTTTTTGCTGACGGCGGCAAAGGCTGTAACGTGACCTTGCCTTTTAAAGAAGATGCCTATCAATTTGCTAGCCGTTTGACCGAGCGTGCTCAGCTTGCTGGAGCAGTGAATACACTTAAGAAGCTTGATGATGGTGAAATCATTGGTGATAACACTGATGGTGCAGGCTTAGTGCAGGACTTGTTGCAACATCAAGTCGTTTTAGAAGGCGCACGCATCCTGATCATAGGAGCTGGTGGTGCCGCTCGAGGAGTGATTAAACCATTGCTCGATCAAAAACCAATATCTCTAACGATAACTAATCGTACATTTTCCAAAGCCGAAGAATTGGCAGAATTGTTTTCTGCGTATGGCCCTATTACAGCAAAAGAGATGAATACCATTGCTGAAGAGTTCGATGTCATAATCAACTCTACGTCTGCATCATTGAGTGGTGAGTTACCTGCGATCTCTTCCTCGGTGTTCGCCGCCAATAGTACAAGCTACGACATGATGTATGGCAAAGGTGATACGACATTTAACCAATGGGCTAAGCAACACGGTGCGGCACATGCTTATGATGGTTTAGGTATGTTAGTTGGCCAAGCTGCTGAGAGTTTTATGTTATGGCGCGGTCTTCGTCCTGGAGCCAAACAGATTTTGCGTGAATTAAGAAAGAACCTTGAAGGTCAATAAGCGATGAATCAATCCATCTTATTCCCAGACATGCAATCATGGGATGAAGTATCACAATCAGTAAACTTTGCGGCGCAACAATCTGGTGCGCTAATAGAATGCTTTGTGACGAAACAAAAGTTAGAAAAGTTATCTGGCTCAGAGTTAGATACGGAGCAGGCCGTGATCGCCGCTTTTATTGATTACCGATTTGATCTGGAAGAAATAGCAGAAGAGTTAATAGAAGATGAAGCCTTCAACGAAGAAGGCCATATTATCATCGGCTAACAGACCTTTAGTTCAAGTCTTCTACTTCATGTAAGTAGTCGTTTTTGTTTTGAACATAGTTATTGGCTGACTTTTGCAAAAAAGCTCGTTCTGTCTCTGATAGAGGGCGAGCTTGTTTCACTGGACTACCGACATAAAGATAACCGCTTTCTAATCTCTTTCCTGGCGGTACTAAACTGCCCGCTCCAATCATCACCTCTGATTCAATAACGACAGCATCTAAAACAATCGCCCCCATACCAACCAATACACGATCGTGTATCTCACAACCGTGCAGCATCACTTTGTGGCCAATCGTAACGTCATTGCCAATAATAAGTGGATAGCCGTTTGGGTTTTCAGAGTTCTTATGGGTGACATGCAAAACACTGCCATCTTGAATATTCGTTCGATCACCAATGTGAATGTGGTTCACATCGCCTCGTGCCGCTACTAATGGCCAAATGCTAGAATCGTCCCCAATACGGATATCTCCGACTAACACTGAGGTTGAGTCAACGTAAACACGCTCACCAAGTTGAGGCTTTATACCTTTGTAGCTTCTAATTGAGCTCATCTTTTCTCCTTATTAGGGGCGATTACAGGGGACATGGAGGTAGAATAGTAGTGAAAACTCGCCTTTTAGAATAAAAAACACCCAAACGATAAAAAAATCAAAAAAAACGTGAAAAAGGGCTTGCCAATGTGATCGCAATCTCTATAATGCCACCTCGCTGACACGGCAACGCTTCGAAAGAAACGAAGTTGAAGTTAGCAAGCCAAATTAGCCAAGCGGAAACGCTTGAAGAAAGTTTGAAAAAAGTGATTGACACTAAACTTTAACTCGCTAAAATGGCCGTCCTGTTTTGAGCAAAGCTCAACAGGAAAAGCTCTTTAACAATATAGA
>NZ_MQVK01000035.1:0-32037 GCF_002002385.1 Vibrio sp. SALL6 | reverse complement strand
TGCAAAAAAACTTTCAACCGAACAAATAGCAATCACTTTGTGTATATACCAAGCGATCTTGGCTATTTTCTCTCATTTAAAAGGATCTTTCCTCAAGAAAAAGGGAGTTTCCACCTGAATTACGATCTTCAAATTTGATGCAATTGAAGCAAATGATCTTCGCTCAACGCGCTTTTTCTCTTCGTCCTGCTGTATAAAAGATAAAAAAAGAGCAGAACGATGACGAACTGCTCTTTGGTCTTTGCTTTTTACTTGGGGTACTTCAGGTGAAGTCTTGGAAATTGCTTCTTCTATATAGAAGAAAAGATCAGAGCATCCTTGCCCTTCTCTTTTACGACAGATTAGCTAGGGGTATATCTAAATGTCGTGGTTGTTCGATGACACATTGAGCTCGTAAGAGTGGAGCATGCTTGCATTCCCAATGGCGTCATCTTCGAGAGGAACTTAGTTCTTCAATACTTTTACGGTGTAGCTACCATCTTTTTGTTGGTACAGACCGTGGATGTCGGTTTCGAAACCAGGGTAATGCGCACCGATCTCACAAAGCATCTCGAGGAAGTCCAGCACAGGGCGAGACTCTTGAGTCACCATTTCACCAGGAAGTACTAGTGGCACACCTGGAGGGTAAGGAAGGATCATGTTCGCACTTACGCGACCAACCATTTCTTCCAGTTTGATTTCTTCTACGTTACCGCGAAGCTCTTCTTGCCATGCTGCGTGTGGTGTTACTTTCATTTCTGGAAGAACATCGAACGCTTTGTACATTAGCTCTGGTAGGTTGTATTTCTTAGTTAGGTCATGAATTGCTTGTGCCAATTCTTGAACGCGCATGCCTTCATAGAAGCTTGGGTCTTCGTTATATAGTGAAGGTAGGAAGCTCTTGATGGTTAGGTTCAAGTCGTAGCCACGTTTAAATTCAGTCAGACCGCGTAGTAATTGCATTGCTTTTGATTTGTCGATACCGATTGAGAATAGGAACAACAAGTTGTATGGGCCTGTTTTCTCAACCACGATGCCGCGCTCGTCTAGGAATTTAGCCACTAGCGAAGCAGGAATACCTGATTCTTCTAGTTCGCCTTCTTTATTCATCCCCGGAGTCAGTAGCGTGACTTTGATTGGGTCAAGATACATGTGGTTGTCATCCATGTTCTTGAAGCCGTGCCATGTATCGCTAGGGTCTAGTTTCCAACATTCTGTGGTATCGATGTTTTCTGGTTGCCATACATCGAAGAACCAGCTGTCACTTTCTGCTTCTAGGCGTTTGATCTCTTTACGGAAGCGAATTGCGCGATCGATAGAGTCTTGCATCAACTTCTTACCAGTGTTGCCGCGCATCATTGCCGCTGCTGTTTCAGTAGAAGCAACAATGCCGTACTGAGGTGAAGTTGAAGTGTGCATCATGAATGCTTCGTTGAAAGATTCTTTATCAAAGTCGCCTTTCACGTGAATCATTGAAGCTTGTGAGAACGCAGCCAACAGTTTGTGTGTTGATTGTGTTTCGTAGAACACTTTGCCTGGCATCGCTTCACCACTCATACCACATTTACCTTCGTAAATTGGGTTGAAGTTAGTGTAAGGCACCCAAGCACTGTCGAAGTGAATGTGTTTACAATCTAGCGACTCTTTGATGAATTGTGTGTTGTACAACAAGCCATCGTAAGTTGAGTTAGTCACTACTGCGTAAGTTGGTGCTGTTGCACCTGGTGTTTTCGCCACTTTTTCTGCGATTACATCGCGGCTGAATTCACTTTGTGGAATACCACCAAGGATGCCGTATGCGTTACGAGTTGGGCGGAAGTAGATTGGTGTCACGTCGCTCATCATCATTAGGTGAGTCAGAGATTTGTGACAGTTACGGTCAATCAGTACTGTGCTGCCCGCAGGCGCTGAGTACATACCAACGATTTTGTTCGATGTAGACGTACCGTTAGTTACGATGTAAGAGCTGTCTGCATTGAATGTGCGTGCGATGTATTCTTCTGCATCTTTATGTGGACCTGAGTGGTCTAGTAGAGAACCTAGCTCAGGCATTGAGATTGATACGTCCGCTTTAAATGTGTTTGGACCGTAAAAATCGTAGAAGATGCTACCAGCAGGGCTTTTCTGGAATGCAGTACCGCCCATGTGACCTGGAGTACAGAAGGTGTATTTACCTTCTTCTACGTATTTGAATAGCGCTTTAGTGAATGGAGGCATGATGGCATCTTTGTATGCCTCGGTCGCTTGGTTGATTTTGATAGCGATGTCGTCAGCCATACCTAAAGCGTACTCGAAGAAGCTCACGTTCAGACGTAGGTCTGTTAGTGAAATATCGAGAGTAGACTGTTCGTTAGCAAATGCGTGAACAGGTAGTTTTTCGTTGATTTGGCTAATACGTTCACATAGCTCTAGTGAGTATTTATCCCAGTCGAACAGCACACCACAAATGCGTGGGTTCATCTCAATCATTTTGATCAAGTCTTTATCATCTACTGGGTAAACCACTTCGTAGCCCGCTTTCTCAAGAGCAGCGTGAAGTTGACGAACTGGCTCTTCTTTAAAGAACACACCCATGTGGTTCAAGATAGCGAATATATTCATTTGGACATCTCCAAGGCGAATGAGGGCGCTCTTTGCCATTTACAGGCAATGAGTAAGGTGAGCGCCGAGTGAATTTGTTTTTTATTGGCTGGCACCGAAGCGCCAGCGTTTGGGGATTAGTTGCTTGCTTGAGCAGGCATGTCGTCAGCGTGTAGCTTCATGTACTGAGCTAAGCCGGCTTTTTTGCTGTAGAACATCAAGATAACGAGAGACACGATGAAGGTTGCTGTTAGCGTACCGCCTTCTGCACCAGCAAGGGCAATGAAGCAGAACAGACAAGCTACACCAGAGAACAGCATTACGAAGCCGTTGCGTGTTGTCATACCTTCGAAGCGAATCAAGTTAATGCTTGAGTAGAAGTAAGGCAGCATAGTTAGTAGAACTGCATCAGTCGTTAGCTGGTTGAACAAGTCTGATGCATGTGCTGTTTTAGAGCTGAAGAACATCAGTACAACCATTAATGCTGTCATCTTGATTGACGCAAGGATTAGACCTTTCTTAGGCACACCGTTTTTGTCAGTTTCGCCGTAGATTTTAGGGAAGTTGCCATCGCTTGCTGCACGTTTACCAGCTTCGCCCACCAGCATCATCCAAGAACCTAGCGAAGTAAAACATGCTAGTGCAGTGAATGCTGATACGAATGGTGCAGTCCAGCTACCGAATAGCTCAGTGGTAGCCAATGCAAATGGCGCACCTGATGCCGCAACTTCAGAAGCAGGGAACATGCCGCTGATCATTTGAGTTGATAGGATGTAAATCACACCTGCGATACCAGTACCCAGCATGGTTGCTAGCGGTACAGTACGTTTAGGGTTTTCTACCATACCTGTCGATACTGCTGCTGATTCCACACCAACGAATGACCATAGACAGATAAGAACCGCAGTCACAATCGCATGGCTGTCAGTGCCCGCAGATACGTTCCAGTTTTGGCTGTATAGCGCAGTGTCGAAGTGCGTCCAACCAAATAGAGCGGTACCAACAACTGGAATTAGGATTAGAACAAGACCAAGCGTACATAGACGGCTTACCCAGCTACCACCAAGTAGGTTGACGAAAGTGAAGATCCATACCGATGCAATCGTCGCAATACCCGCTGGGATTGGGTCATTAAGCACAGGGAAGAATACTGAAAGGTAAGAAACACCTGTAATAGCAATAGCTAGGTTACCAATCCAGTTCGCGTGGTAATAAAGCACGCCCGTTTGGAAACCAAAGACTGGGGAAACTTCGCCCGCATAAGCGATAGGACCACCTTCTTGAGGGTTTTTGGTTGCCAGACGAGCGTAAACAAACGCAAGGCTCAGTGCACCGATCAAACAGATCAGCCAGCTGAAAATTGAAACAGAGCCTACTGAAGCTAGGCTGGAAGGTAACAGTGCAATACCACTACCCATCATGTTACCGGCGACTACACCCGTACAGGCAATTAGGCCGATTTTTTTCGTATTCGATGACATAACATCTCCAAATCTATTCTACTCAAGTCAACGTGACTCAAACTGAACGGTTATTAGCGAGATGCTATGAAGTAGATACCTGCTCGACCTCGCTAAATTTCGAAGTGAAGACTACGCCCAAAAATCGGGAAAAAAATAAACTTGGCGTTATCAATAAAATGATTAGTTAATCAACATCAAGTTGAGATAAACATGATAAACACAAAAATATAAAACCATATTATTCATGCAGTTATAAGAAAAACATCAAACCTTCTACCGATAGATAAACTCTCATCAACTCGTCGGTAATCGCGATAAAAGTTATCAACCTCTATCAACTTCCCCATCCCGAAGGGTTAATTCCCTGAACTGTTGATTCCATAAATCTCTCCCTGATCGCGCTTTTTGACCCACATCAATATTCATCTCGCCTGCAAGAAAGCATCAGAATCATTCTCGCCACATAACTCAGCCAGACACTCCATACAATCAATAGAGATAGAGATAGAGATAGAGATAGAGATAGAGATAGAGATAGAGATAGAGAAGCAAACCGGATATGTTTTCCCGTTGCAAGCTTGCGTTGTTAGCTCCTTCGTACGTCATTGCCCCACCCTTTTCACTTTTCGACAGCGACAAAAAAGCCCCTCACCGAAATGAGGGGCTAGTATTTGAGTCCGAGAAAATTAAAGCATTCGAACGACAGAAGGGTGAACGGCGCGATACATGGCGTAATCAATCGCCTTCATGTTACTTGGGAAGACCAAGTTTTCGCACAGCAGGTACGTCTCAACCGACGTATCAATATAGAAAGCTTCGCTGTAAGACTCACTGGCCAAATCCAGATCACCATCCAATTCAGCATGCTTACCACGAATCACATAAGACAGCACCGAATCTCGTAACCTCAATGCTTGCCCAAGATGCTGCTTGGCTGAAGCCATGTCACCTGCGATGGTTTCGTGTAAGGCCAAAGCTTCATAAATTCGAGGTTGAATTGGCCCAACCATCATTTTCACGTTGGTTTCCAGCGCATCGCTGAGTTGTTGCACTCGCCCTTTCTTTAGTTCGAGAGACGAATCGAGCACTTTCTGCACGTGGTAAGCAATCAGTAATTCAGCTTGAACATAAGCATTATCTGGCTCGATTTCTAAAATATTTTCCATCAAATCGATGCCTTGGCGAAACTGCTTGGCATCAGAGACATTAAGATAATGGTTAGCTTGCACAAACAATTCCAAGGCATCGGGATTCATGGGCATTCCCGCCACCAGCATCGTAGATTTTAATTTGGCATCCGGCACTTTCAGCACTTGCATCAAATCCAACGACGCTTGTTGAAGCACTGTCTTTAAATGGCTACTGGTTAACGCGTATTGACGACTAAACAACACTTTTTCAGATGAGTTATTGCGATATTCCACCTCTAAAAAGCTGCCACCGTCATTTTCACGAACTCGTACCACAACGGATTTACCAGGCACAATGCCAGAAGTAAACGACGCCTTCTTTAGCATGACTCGGTAATCACTGACTTGAGCAATGTCGGACATCAACTTTTGTGCAAACCCGTCTGCCAAGTCATAGCTTAACCCTTCGCTCGTAAAGTTATCTTGAAACTTGAATTCGATAAGGTGAGTATCGATGGCTTGGGTAATACGCACTTCCGATTGCTTGTAGGTAAACACGCCCATCACCACGACCAAAACACTGATCCAGATGAAGTTCATCAGTCCCAAACGCCACGGGCTGATTTTATTTTTTTTCTGAGGGGCCTTTTTCTCTTTCGACATCTCGCAGACCGCACGAGTCAGAGGGCCGGCAGGAAAAGTAACGGCAGGTGCGATAGGCAGAGTCTCTTCTTCTGGTTCTTCAACCAAAGGGGCGTTCTCTTCCTCTTCACTTTGGCGACTTGCGACAAACTCTTCATGCGTCATCGGAGTCACGTTCGCTACCAGCTTGTAGCCACGTTTCGGCACTGTAATGACGTAACTGGTATTTTCTTCCCGACCGTCACGCAGCAATTTACGCAACTCAAAAATGGACTGAGTCACCACTTGATCGGTCACAATCGCTCCAGCCCAAACGTACTGGATCAATTCCTCGCGATTGAACACCTCATTTGCATGCTCAGCTAAGAAGTGCAAAAGATTAATTAAGCGCGGCTCAACAGTAACTTCCCTATCTTGTCGATACAGCTTATTTTCATCAACGCTTAAAACCCAGTCATTGATTTGAAAATAGACTCCAACCATGTATGAAAACTCTCGTATCTACCAGACAGCTATCGCTGTAGGAATGATGGAACTTCACATTCGCACAGTCGACCAAAAGCGAGATTATAGGTGGGAAAACGGCGTGCACCTAGAAAAGCAAGCCGCCAAAAATGCAAACTTAAGTTAAGTGATGCAAAAATGAGACTACTCAAGTGCTGCAAGAATAGAACAATGACTGGCATCATCGTTTGTATGGCCACAGCACGCATCATTAATCTTCTTCAAAGCACGGCGAATTTTCGTCAGTTCATTAATCTTCTCGTCGATCAGCTCTAACTTGGCAGAAGTAATGGCTTTTACCTCTGCACAACTGTGTTCTGTCGCCTCTAACTTAATTTCTAATAGATCTTTTATCTCATCCAAGCTCAACCCTAGCTCTTTCGCTTTTAAGATGAAGCGCACCTGCTTTTGATTCTCTTCATTATAAAGTCGGTAGCCTGATTCGCTTCGCCCTGCGGGTTTTATCAACGCATTTTTCTCATAAAAACGCAGTGTATCTGAAGTCACACCACAGCGTTTTGCCAACTCACCTATCTGAAACATAACTTTCCTTATTAACTATCTCGTTACTTTTAAAGCTAAAGAACGACTTTTTTGCAATTATTTTTGAGATGCCAAACGATTGCGCGAGCTTTTTTGTAATAAATTGGTTAGAATACGCGCCATCAAATGTGGAGACTGTTTTCTAAACATGAAAACACCTGCAAAGGTCTTTACCAAAACTGGCCAATATTTTACCCCAAGAGGTAAAAACAAGTTCATTTTTGGCAAACATCTTTAACTCCGTGAATTTGAGGAAAATGGAAGCATGAATAACGCTCGTCCTATTCGCCGTGCGCTTATCAGCGTATCAGACAAAACAGGTATTGTTGAGTTTGCACAAGCTCTTGCTGAGCGCGGTGTCGATATCCTATCTACTGGTGGTACAGCACGCCTACTTGCCGAACAAGGCATCGCAGTAACAGAAGTCTCTGACTACACAGGTTTCCCAGAAATGATGGACGGCCGCGTTAAAACGCTTCACCCGAAAGTTCACGGTGGTGTGCTTGGTCGTCGTGGTCAAGATGATGAAGTGATGGCAAAACATGGCATCAATCCAATCGACATGGTCGTTGTTAACCTATACCCATTTGCAGAAACCGTTGCCAAAGAAGGCTGTACTCTTGCTGACGCAGTAGAAAACATCGATATTGGCGGTCCTACCATGGTTCGCTCAGCAGCGAAGAACCACAAAGACGTAACTATCGTTGTAAACGCTTCAGACTACGACCGCGTAATCGCAGAGATGGACGCAAACGACAAGTCCCTAACTCTAGAAACGCGTTTCGACCTTGCTATTGCAGCATTCGAGCATACTGCGGCTTACGATGGCATGATCGCAAACTACTTCGGCACCATGGTTCCATCTTACGGTGAGAACAAAGAAGGTGATGAAGAGAGTAAATTCCCTCGCACCTTTAACCAACAATTCGAGAAAAAACAAGACATGCGCTACGGTGAGAACAGCCACCAAGCGGCTGCATTCTATGTTGAGGCCAACCCACAAGAAGCGTCTGTTTCTACTGCTCGCCAAATCCAAGGTAAAGCCCTTTCTTACAACAACATCGCAGACACGGACGCCGCACTTGAATGTGTGAAAGAGTTTAATGAGCCAGCATGTGTAATCGTAAAACACGCCAACCCATGTGGCGTCGCGCTAGGTAAAGACATCCTAGAAGCGTACAACCGCGCTTACCAAACAGACCCAACATCAGCGTTCGGCGGCATCATCGCATTCAACCAAGAGCTAGATGCTGAAACAGCAACCGCTATTGTTGAGCGTCAATTCGTTGAAGTAATCATTGCTCCTTCTGTTTCTGCTGAAGCGATTGAAGTCGTTGCGGCGAAGAAGAACGTACGTCTACTAGAGTGTGGCGAGTGGTCAACGAAGACAACGGGCTTTGACGTGAAACGCGTCAACGGTGGTCTACTGGTTCAAGATCGCGACCAAGGCATGGTAAGCCTAGACGACCTTAAAGTGGTTTCTAAGCGTCAACCGACAGAAGAAGAGCTTAAAGATGCGCTGTTCTGCTGGAAAGTAGCGAAATACGTGAAATCTAACGCGATCGTTTACGCGAAAGGCGACATGACTATCGGTGTGGGCGCAGGCCAAATGAGCCGCGTTTACTCAGCAAAAATTGCCGGCATCAAAGCTGCAGACGAAGGCTTAGAAGTTGCCGGTAGCGTAATGGCATCTGACGCTTTCTTCCCATTCCGCGACGGTATCGATGCCGCAGCAGAAGCCGGCATTAAGTGCGTAATTCAGCCAGGTGGCTCTATGCGTGACGACGAAGTTATCGCAGCAGCAGATGAGCACGGCATGGCGATGATCTTCACGGGTATGCGCCACTTCCGCCACTAATTTCCTCATCGTATTTGGCACTGTGGCGTCGTTAACTGCTTTTGCCCACCCCAGTTACGTAGCTGGCTATGTTTCCGGGATGGGCTCAATTGTTGCCTAGCCACATCATCAACTACTTTGAGTAAACAGTATTTATAAGATTAAGGATTTTCATATGCGAGTTTTAATCATTGGTTCAGGCGGTCGTGAACATGCGCTAGGCTGGAAAGCAGCGCAAAACCCAAATGTTGAGACTATTTTCATTGCTCCAGGCAACGCAGGTACGGCACTAGAGCCAAAACTAGAGAACGTAAACATCGATGTAGAAGACATCGCTGGCCTTGTTGCTTTCGCCAAAGAGAAGGCGATTGAACTGACTATCGTTGGCCCAGAAGCACCATTGGTTATTGGTGTGGTTGATGCGTTCCGCGAAGCGGGCTTACCAATCTTTGGCCCTACCCAAGCCGCAGCGCAGCTTGAAGGCTCTAAAGCGTTTACTAAAGACTTCCTTGCTCGTCACCAAATCCCAACCGGTGCTTACGCAAACTTCACAGAAATTGAACCAGCGCTTGCTTACGTGCGTGAGCAAGGTGCACCAATCGTGGTGAAAGCAGACGGTCTTGCTGCTGGTAAAGGCGTAATCGTTGCGATGACGCTAGAAGAAGCAGAAGACGCAATCAAAGACATGCTAGCGGGCAACGCATTTGGCGATGCAGGCAGCCGCGTGGTTATCGAAGAGTTCTTAGATGGTGAAGAAGCAAGCTTCATCGTAATGGTCGATGGTGAGAACGTTCTGCCAATGGCCACCAGCCAAGACCACAAACGTGTCGGTGATAAAGACACGGGTCCGAACACAGGGGGCATGGGCGCTTACTCTCCAGCTCCTGTGGTCACACCCGAAATTCACAATCGCATCATGGAAGAAGTCATTTACCCAACGGTACGTGGCATGGCATCTGAGGGGAACCCATACACAGGTTTCCTATACGCGGGTCTGATGATCGACAAAGATGGCACTCCGAAAGTGATCGAGTACAACTGCCGCTTCGGTGATCCAGAGACACAACCAATCATGATGCGTATGGAATCGGATCTTGTAGATCTATGCTTAGCAGCAATCGACGAGAAGCTTGATCAAGTGGAATCTAAATGGGATCCACGCGCATCTATCGGTATCGTGCTAGCAGCCGGTGGCTACCCAGCAGCGTACAACAAAGGTGACGTGATCTCTGGCCTGCCTCAAGTTGAAATTGAAGGCGAGAAAGTCTTCCACGCGGGTACAGACAATCAAGATGGCGACATCGTGACAAATGGTGGTCGCGTATTGTGTGCAACTGCATTGGGCAACAGCGTATCAGAAGCACAGCAACGCGCGTACGAGCTAGCAAAACAGATCAGTTGGGATGGTATGTTCCATCGTAATGACATCGGCTACCGTGCTATCGCTCGCGAGCAAGAAAAATAATAACAACTTCAGTTGGCTAAAAAGACAAAAGGCGCATTCAGCGCCTTTTTTATTGTTCTTTCGCATCCAGCGTAAAAACGTAGAAGCCTTACTCAGAGATAAACTTTGGTCGTGATACACAATCAAAGTCGTCATCATTGAGCATCAAGAGGCTGTCTACCACCACTTCATTACGAGATTCTTTACCAACAAAGGCAATGTAGCTATCGACCGATGATAAACGGTCGATAACAAATTTCGGCAGGGTTTGGTTGAACTCTAGCGTCGAGAACTCTTTCCCTTTGCAGGTTTCAAATGCTTGACCATTCCAATAGCCTTGTACGAGGTTCTGCCCGTTGCGAGACTGCTCTTTGATGGCAACAACGACATCATTAGCTTCAGCTTTGTATCGATCAAGTTGCTCGCGCTGCAACGGCAAGACTTTGCGATTTACGCGATATTGCTGATAAATCGCTTCACCATCTTTATTAAAGCGGATGTGGATTTGAAAAGGCACCAGTCTTTGCTTGGCATCGATTTGCTCACCTTTTCGAATCAACTCACGCAACTCGCCTTCATCCCAACGGTAATCACTTTTATACCAGCCATGATCACCCATCGTGACGTAATCTGCCGCGGTACTGACTCGAGTTAATCGCTCAGTCATCCAATACAAACTACTGGTGTCACCTGCGGTTTTTCCGCCAGAAAAGTGGGTAAATTGTTCTAGATTAGGCGTTTCAACAGAAGAACAGCCAATAAGAAAAAGGCTAGATAGGAGGAGTGAAGTGAGTAGATGTTTTTTCATGAAATTGCACCGAGGCAGGATACCTCGGTGCATTCTAACTTAGTTTACTGATTCTTTCAGCGCTTTACCTGCTACGAATGCAGGTACGTTAGCTGCTGCGATTTGAATCTCGTCACCAGTCTTAGGGTTGCGACCAGTACGTGCAGCGCGGTGGTTTACTTTGAATGTACCAAAACCAATTAGTTGAACTTGGTCACCCTCTTTAAGTGCACCAGTTACACCTTCAAGAGTCGCTTCAAGAGCAGCTTTAGCTTGTGCTTTTGATAGGTCTGCTTTCTCTGCGATAAAGTCGATTAATTGGGTCTTGTTCATTAGGTTTCCCTTCTCATATGTTATCGAATTCGTCTCACTCTAAAGCATAAATGCCCCATCTGGCAAAGGTTTGTAAGCGATCTTTCGATTTTCTGACGTACTTTTAGCCATAATATGAGTAATAACTCACAATTTGTTACCACATGCGGTCTGAAAGCCCTTGCTTTCCTACGTATTTGGACCAATTAATAAGGCACTTTTGCGGTTATAATCACTGCAAATAACAACTATCAGACTACTTTCAAGGGCAACTATGCTGCTGTTATCCATTTATATCTCTATTGCTATCGGCATTTCGTTTATCTGTTCGGTACTGGAGGCGGTACTACTGAGTATCAGTCCGAGCTACATTGCGCAGCTCAATCAACAGGGGCATCCTGCTGCTGAGCAGCTATCTAAACTCAAGTCCGACATCGACCGCCCATTAGCGTCGATTCTGACTCTAAACACTATTGCTCACACTATCGGTGCAGCAACAGCAGGTGCACAGGCGGCCGTCGTATTCGGCAGCGAAGCACTTGGCATCTTCTCTGCTGTTCTCACACTGGCGATCTTGGTTCTCTCTGAAATCGTACCGAAAACCATCGGTGCAACGTACTGGCGTCAGCTTGCACCAGCAGCGGCGGTATCGCTACGTTGGATGGTATGGGCGCTAACGCCATTTGTATGGTTTTCAGAGCAAATCACCAAGCGTTTGGCTCGTAACCACGAAGCACCAAAAATGCGTGATGAACTTTCTGCGATGGCGATTTTGGCACGCGAAAGTGGTGAGTTTGCAGAAGGCGAATCTAAAATCTTAAGCAACCTGCTAGGGATTCAAGATGTGCCTGTCACACAAGTCATGACACCTCGCCCTGTTGTCTTCCGCGTTGACGCAACGATGACCATTAATGAGTTTCTGGACAAACACAAAGACACACCGTTCTCACGTCCGCTGGTATACAGCGAGCAGAAAGACAACATCATCGGCTTTGTGCATCGTCTAGAACTGTTTAAGATGCAGCAATCAGGCAGTGGTCAGAAACAACTCGGTGCGGTCATGCGTCCAATCCAAGTGGTTCTGAACAATACAGCGCTACCAAAAGTATTCGATCAAATGATGACGCACCGCCTACAACTGGCACTTGTGGTCGACGAATACGGCACTGTGCTTGGCCTTGTCACACTTGAAGACATCTTTGAGCACTTAGTTGGTGAAGAAATCATCGACGAAGCCGACAAGAGCACCGACATGCAAGAACTGGCCTACCAACGCTGGGAAAGCTGGAAAGAAATGCACGGTGTAATCGAAAGCCGCGATGACGACGACGAAGAGTTAGAAAAACAAAACGTTGAGCCAGAAACACAAGAGCCAACAAAACCAGACTCAAAAGAATCGTAACCACGTTTCCAACAAAAAAGGCATCCCACGGGATGCCTTTTTCATATTCGCTTTCGCATTACAGTGCGATGCCGATGTTGCTCACGGCTTCTTCGCGTAGTTCTTCACGCAAGTCTTTGATCAAGTTGATATCACGTTCCGTTGCTTCACGCAGCGGACGGAAGATTGCCCACTGGACATCCCACTCTTCACATACGGCTTCATTTTCTTTTTGATTGTCGTTTGTGATTGGCTCGCTGCCCTGTGCTTGCTCTAAATCAGCAACGGTTTGTACCGACTGTTGGCTCACTTTAAGCATTGAATCGAAAAGGTAGTCGCGATCCAACAGACCATGCAATAGAGTAGACAATGCCTGACACGCATCCATCGCTGGGTATACACCGTAAAAATCATACTCGTCGGCACTTGGGAACAATTCTTCTAGCTTCTCTAGTTGACGCTCGAAATTCACTTTCGCGTTCTTAACGGTCAGAATTTCCCATACACTATCAAGAATCGCTCGGTAAGCACGCGGTTCAGCAAATTCTGTGTTCTCACAAAACATCGCATAGTTTGGATACATGCGTTCACACAGACACGCCATAAAGGTAATTTGTTGCCAAGGTTCTAGTTTTTCTAAACGAACCTGAAGAGGATTCTTAAGCATAGTCACTCAATCATTGAAGAAAAAAACAGCGAAAGTGTACTTGATTCATCACAGGGAAAAAAGTTAATGCAGCATCCAAATCAGATTTTCCTGCTCTCAGAGCATCGTGACACCTACGAAACGTTATTGGCGGAGAAAAATCTGCCCGACCTGAACATTACGGACAAGCCGCAAGAGGCACACATTGTTCTTGCCGATCCTCCTTTACTCTCACAAAGATTAGACGAATTTTCACAACTTGAGTGGGTACAATCTACCTATGCAGGCGTAAATGCGCTCATTACCCCAGAATTTCGCCAAGACTATACGCTAACGAATGTGCGTGGCGTGTTTGGTCCGCTAATCGCAGAGTACGTCCTCGGATATTGCATCAGCCACTATCGTCATTTTATGCACTACCACCAGCAACAACAAAACAAGCAGTGGCAACCGCATCTCTACACATCACTGCAAAGCAAAACCATGGTGATTCTCGGTACGGGTAGCATTGGGAAATGCCTAGCACAAACGGCCCAGACGATGGGGATTAACACGATTGGTATTAATCGTACAGGAATTCCAACAGCCAATGATGAATTTGCACAAACCTTCCACATCAATGAACTAGCAAATGCTTTAAGAAAGGCAGATATTGTCGTTAATACATTACCGAGTACACCTAATACTCGTGCCTTGCTCAACCGTGAAACACTTCAACATCTCAACCAAGCTTTATTATTCAATGTAGGTAGAGGAGATGTGTTGGATGAAGCCAGCTTGTTGCTCGCCATCAAGAATCGCTGGGTAGAACACGCTTTCTTGGACGTGTTTGAGCAAGAACCATTGCCACCAGCGCATCCGTTTTGGAAGTTACCGCAAGTGACCATCACGCCACACATTGCCGCATTGAGCTTTCCTGAACAGGTGGTCGACATTTTTGCCGACAATTACCGACTTTGGCGCGATGGTTTCTCATTAAACAATCAAGTGGATTTCGAGAAAGGGTATTAAAGATAGATGTCTCTAGAGAATCTACTCCAACAAGTGCGCGCGTGCCAGATCTGCGCTGAGAGTTTACCTCTCGGAGCCAACCCTGTGCTTCAAGCCGGTAAAAACGCACGCATTCTGATTATTGGCCAAGCGCCAGGAACAAAAGTCCACAGCACTTCGATACCTTGGAATGATCCAAGTGGTGACCGACTGCGCCAATGGCTTGATATCGACAAAGACGTGTTCTACGACCCGAATAAAATTGCCATTGTACCAATGGGATTCTGCTATCCGGGTAAAGGTAACTCGGGAGATCTGCCACCGAGAAAAGAGTGCGCTCCTACATGGCACAAAAAGATTCTCGAACAGCTCCCCAATATAGAGTTGACTCTGCTTATTGGTCAGTACTCTCAGCAGTACTACCTCACCAACAAGCCCAAAACTCTCACGCAAACCGTTCAGCAATGGCAAGATTGGGAACCTGAGTTTATTCCTCTACCTCACCCTTCCCCACGCAATACGCTGTGGTTAAAGAAGAATCCATGGTTTGAGTCGGAAGTCGTTCCCTATATCCAACAGCGCGTTCACTCGATGCTTTGAGTTACCGATGATCTAATTGCTAGTTAATCTGAATAAGAAAATTGAAACACAAACAACATAAATTTAAGTCATTGTTTATAATTGACTTTAATTTTTATTGTACAGCTTAGATAGTAATTAGATCATGACAGGCCAAATGCTTACTAAGCTGTACAATTCAAATTTCAGGTAAAAAAATACCGGCACTGATGGCCGGTATTGGATTTCAATAAATCGAGATTATTTGTGGTAAGGCTTAGATAGCTCATGTACCGCTTCAACAAACACACCCGCGTTTTCTGGCGGCACATCTAGGTGGATGCCATGACCTAGGTTGAATACGTGACCTGTACCAGCATCACCAAAACCTTCTAGGATACCCGCTACTTCTTCACGGATACGCTCAGGTGAAGCGTAAAGCATAGATGGATCCATGTTGCCTTGCAGTGCCACTTTATCGCCGATACGCGCTTTCGCATCTGCAATATTGATCGTCCAGTCTAGACCAACCGCATCACAACCCGTTGCTGCGATTTGCTCTAGCCACATACCGCCATTCTTAGTAAATAGCGTAACAGGTACGCGACGACCGTCATTTTCGCGAATCAGGCCATCCACTATCTTGTGCATGTATTGCAATGAGAACAGGTTGTAATCACGAGGAGTCAGAACGCCACCCCATGTATCAAATACCATAACTGACTGCGCGCCGGCTTTGATTTGTGCATTTAGGTAGTCAATCACGCTATCTGCTAGCTTATCCAGTAGAAGATGCAGAGTTTGAGGTTCTGCGTACATCATCTTCTTGATCTTCGTGAAGGCCTTAGAGCTACCACCTTCAACCATGTAAGTCGCAAGCGTCCATGGGCTACCAGAGAAACCAATTAGAGGTACATCACCATTCAAATCTTTGCGGATTTGACGCACGGCATTCATTACGTACTGCAGTTCACCTTCTGGATCTGGCAGACCGATTTTCTCTACGTCGGCTTTGCAAGTAATTGGGTTATCGAAGACCGGACCTTCACCAGCAGCAAAACGCAGACCCAGGCCCATTGCATCTGGGATAGTTAGGATGTCAGAGAACAAGATCGCTGCATCAAGAGGAAAACGGCGTAGTGGTTGAAGAGTTACTTCAGACGCCAGCTCCGCATTCTTACACAAAGACATGAAATCGCCCGCTTGAGCACGCGTAGCTTTGTATTCTGGTAAGTAACGACCTGCCTGACGCATCATCCATACTGGCGTGTAATCTACCGGCTCTTTAAGAAGCGCACGCAGATAACGATCATTTTTTAATTCAGTCATTCCGTAGTTCCAATTGTTAGGCTTTCTTTGAAAGGGGGTATTCTATCACTGATTTAAGGCCAATAGCTGTGTGCTTTGCAACCTGGATCAAGTTATTAACTTTTAAATCAATGCTTAATTTGCACACAATCCGCATCAGTGTTAAAAATTTGTTCGCTAGCGAAAACTACAATTATAAACTGAGTACTCGGTACTCAGCATCTCATAACGACATCTTACTTACCCCCTCCCTCTCGGAGGGTTTTTTTTGCCTAAATTTCAATAAATTAAAAAGCCACCTTGCGGTGGCTTTAAGAACGAGCAGTTATGACTGGCAAACTTTTTTCATTAACCCTTTTACATGTCCTTTAGACAAATATGTCGGGCAAAGAGCTTCTCTTACGGTTTGCGACTCAATAATGTAATTTTCAAAGTTTGTTAGTGCGGTGTTAGCACACCTTTGTGTAGCAACCTCTTTCGCCAAAGCGAAGTTGGTATTATTTGGTCTATCCAAGGTGTAGAGCAACGCATTTGCGACGTTTTCATCCGCACAGTAGTTCTCAGCTTGCTGCACTGCTGCTGCAAAAAAAGGAACCGATAGTGACTTCGAGACATTCTGGAAAACTTTGGTTCCTTCTTCGTAACTCACCTCAGCGCTTGGTGCCAAGGTACTAAGAAGCTGACCATAATTTTCCACACATCCCTCTATCGCATATTGAATACATGGTTGTGCTGCAGGCACCAGCTCTTTCGAGAACTGCTGAGTAAAACTCTTAGATTGAGAAAGAAACGGGTAAGATAGGATTAACTGCTGACCCAGACCAATCGCATCATCTTTTGCTCCAGATGCGACATAGTGTTCAAACGCTCCCAACGCCGCATTTTGAACTAGGCTTTCCCACTCGCTATTACGTTGAGATGGACGAATATCTTCCGCATGCGCTAATAGCTCATTCCAATTTTTAGAGCCGTTCAATGCCTTTAAGTCGTCCATGGTGTAACGAGCTTCTTCACCGACCACGGCAAAGCTGACGGACACCATGAATAACGACAATAACGTTTTCTTCATCGTTTTAGTTCCATGCCTGCTTAAGGTACTTCAACGTTGAAGAGTCGTAAGCCGCATTTGGATTCAGGGCAACTTTGAGTACGCTACCACCTTCATCTAACGCGAAACCTGCTTTTTTCGCATTCACTGAATCTTGACCTACGAATTGGATTTTTTGAACTTTTTGAAACTCTTCTTTATACAAAGCTGCGTGCTCAGTTGTCGTGCACAACTTCACCATATCATCATAGATGTAGTTAATAAGGCCACCTAACCAACCGGTGGTTTTTACTTTATCAAGTCGAGCTTCAGAAAAATCATAATTATCCCACTGAGCCCAATCGATATTGGTTTCTAGTACTTCATTACCACAAGCCTGCTGCACCTTGGTTACATTTTCTGTCATGGTATTTTCTGTCAACATGCGCTTCGCTTTTACTTCGATACTTGCATTTGCCGACATGCTTACCATTGTGCACGATACTAATCCTAGCCATAACGCTGATTTCAACTTCATTCGGTATACTCCATTATTTATAAACCCATCAATACAGAACGTCATACCAAGCTAGTCTAGCAACAGTGATGTCTCAAAAATGATTAATTTTTAACCTTTACATCCTTTACGATCAGCATCTCAGTCTGAAAGAATATCACTAACGGTCTGCTCAATTAGCGCCCTTGCAATAGTGCCTGTTGGTGCCACTGGTGGCATTTCTTTCACACCGAACCATTGTGCATCGGATAACTCCGTATAATCCGGATTGAGCTCACCAGAATCATAATCGGCGAGGAACGCCATCATCATACTGGATGGAAAGGCCCAAGGCTGACTGCCAAAGTAACGAATGTTTTTCACGTGAATGCCCGTCTCTTCATGCACTTCGCGCGCGACACAGTCTTCTAAAGTTTCTCCCGCCTCTAAAAAGCCCGCAATCACGGTGTACATGCCATTTCGATGCCTTGGGTGTTGCGCTAGTAAAATCTGATTTTCTTTACGCACAGCAACGATGATGCATGGGAAAATGCGCGGGTAGTGCAAAGTACGACACTCTCCGCATTGCATGGCAAATTGATTATTATTAAGAAAGTTGCGCCCACCACATTGCGGACAAAAGCGTAAGCTTTGGGTCATGTGCCCATATTGGATAGCCTTGCTCAACAGCATAAATAGCGGTTCAGGGAAATGTAAACAGTCGCGCAATGAAACGAGTGGGAGATCTTGCTCCAAATCTGCAAAATTAATCCACATCACTGGCGAACCAAGATAGTCACCAATTTGCCTCGCATTCTCTTCTGGCAGTGAGAACTGCTCCGCACTACCAAAAGGCACAGCACCATCCACCAGCCAAATTTCACTTCCTGCAACAACACACCAATGTGCATTTGCCACACGGTTAACATCACCTTTTCTTAACATTACACCATCCCTTTGCTTGAAGTTCGTTCATTTTACTGGCAATCTAATTTCATACTAGAGTTTGTTCTTAACGATATTTGCAACTATAAATTCTAGTAAGGACAAGAGTTTGTAATAACTTTACTAACTTTGCTTTGCAAAGGATACGTTCGCCAGACGGCGATCAGATCATGAGGGCATGGTCATGCTAAAAAAATTCAAACAAACACAAGACCAGTGGGGTGGCTCCAGTGATGTCATTGATCACTGGTTAGAGACGAGACAATCCTTAATTGTCGAATATTGTAAGCTTGCAGCACTGCAACCTTGTTCGAAATCCAACGTTCTAGAACTTCCTTCTCCCTCCGAGCTACAAAACTTCTGCCAACACCTAGTCGATTATATTTCCGAAGGCCACTTCAAAATCTACGATATGGTGATGGATAAGTGGAAAGCCACTGGCTTTGTCGCAACAAACGAAATCAACCAAACTTACGGCAAAATCGTGCTAACCACGGAACCGTTGTTAAACTTCACCGATAAGTATTCAGACGTGACAGAAGATGATGAGTTAGAGGATTTCGACTCTGATATGTCTTTGATCGGAGAGATCATTGAAACGCGCTTTGAAGTAGAAGACCATTTGATCCAGCTTATCGCGGATAGCCTTGCGATGCCTCCTGGTGCATAAATGATAATAGAAAGGAGTGAAAGGGTTGATGACTATATATCAGCCCTTTTTTGTACCTCACAACCGAGTGAAGTGAATAGATACAAAAAAGGCACCCGAAGGTGCCTTTTCTTTTAAGCTCTTAACGATTACTCGTCAGAAGAGAAGCCAGCGTTTAGAAGTGCTGCTAGGTTATCTGTTGCTTGTTCAGCAGATGGACCTTCTTGCGCTTCAGCACGTTTAGCTTGACGCTCTTGGTGGTATGCGAAACCAGTACCAGCTGGGATCAGACGACCAACAATTACGTTCTCTTTCAGACCACGTAGGTCATCACGCTTACCAGAAACCGCAGCTTCTGTTAGTACGCGAGTTGTCTCCTGGAACGATGCCGCAGAGATGAACGACTCAGTTGCTAGAGACGCTTTAGTGATACCTAGAAGTTCACGTTCAAAACGTGCAGGCTCTTTGCCTTCAGCTTCTAGATTACGGTTAGCAATCTTAACTTGTGAGTATTCAACTTGCTCGCCAGGTAGGAACTCAGAGTCACCAGCGTGAGTAATTGTACACTTACGTAGCATTTGACGAACGATAGTCTCGATGTGCTTATCGTTAATCTTAACGCCTTGTAGACGGTAAACTTCTTGTACTTCGTTAGCGATGTACTGAGTTACTGCGTGTACGCCACGTAGACGTAGAATGTCATGTGGAGACTCTGGACCATCAGCGATTACATCACCACGTTCAACGCGCTCACCTTCGAACACGTTAAGCTGACGATGCTTAGGAATCATCTCTTCGTAAACTTCACCGCTATCACGCGTGATAACTAGACGACGCTTACCTTTGGTCTCTTTACCGAAGCTAACTGTACCTGTGTGTTCAGCAAGAATCGCAGGCTCTTTAGGCTTACGAGCTTCGAACAAGTCAGCAACGCGTGGAAGACCACCGGTGATATCTTTGTTACCGCCAGATTTCTGAGGAATACGTGCTAGCGTATCACCCACACCTACTTCTGCGCCGTCTTCAATGTTCACGATCGCTTTACCAGGTAGGAAGTAGTGAGCTGGCATTTCAGTACCAGGGATCATTACGTCGTTACCTTGCTCGTCAACAAGTTTGATAGCTGGACGCATATCTTTACCTGCTGCTGGACGAGCTGCTGCGTCCGTTACTTCGCTTGAAGATAGACCAGTTAGGTCATCTGTTTGACGAGAAACTGTTACGCCATCAATCATATCTACGAACTGGATACGACCAGCTACTTCAGTGATGATTGGCAGTGTGTGCGCTTCCCAGTTCGCTACTGTTTCACCAGCTTCAACTGCGTCGTTGTCGCCCTTGCTTAGTAGCGAGCCGTATGGCAGTTTGTGTTTCTCTTTCGTACGGCCGAACTCATCGATGATGGTTAGTTCAGATGCACGAGAAGTGATAACTAGCTTGCCATCTTTGTTTGTTACGAACTTAGCGTTGTGAAGCTTAACAGAACCGTTGTTCTTCGCTTGGATGCTGTTCTCTGCTGCTGCTGTCGATGCCGCACCACCGATGTGGAACGTACGCATCGTAAGCTGTGTACCCGGTTCACCGATAGACTGAGCAGCGATAACACCTACTGCCTCACCTTGGTTTACTAGGTGACCACGTGCTAGGTCACGACCGTAACACTGTGCACAACAACCGAAGTCTGAATCACACGTTACTACAGAGCGCACTTTCATGCTGTCTACTGAGTTCTCTTCCATGATTTGACACCACTTCTCATCGATCAGGGTGTTACGTGGAATAAGAACATCTTCAGTACCAGGTTTTAGAACGTCTTCAGCAACTACACGACCTAGAGCTAGCTCAGACAGTGCAACTTTAACATCACCACCCTCGATGTGAGGCATCATGTCAACACCCTCGTGAGTGCCACAGTCATGTTCAGTTACAACAACGTCTTGAGCAACGTCTACTAGACGACGAGTTAGGTAACCCGAGTTCGCTGTTTTCAGTGCCGTATCCGCAAGACCCTTACGAGCACCGTGCGTTGAGATAAAGTACTGAAGTACGTTTAGACCTTCTTTAAAGTTCGCTGTGATCGGCGTTTCGATGATTGAACCATCTGGACGCGCCATCAGACCACGCATACCGGCAAGCTGACGAATCTGTGCTGCAGAACCACGAGCGCCCGAGTCCGCCATCATGTAGATGCTGTTGAATGACTCTTGCTGTTCCTCTTCACCTTCACGGTTAACTACCGTTTCAGATGAAAGGTTTTCCATCATTGCTTTCGCAACGCGGTCGTTGGTCGATGCCCAGATATCGATCACTTTGTTGTAGCGTTCGCCTGCAGTAACAAGACCTGATTGGTACTGTTCCTGGATTTCACGTACTTCTTCTTCCGCTTCTGCGATTTCAGTGTACTTAGCTGGCGGTACAACCATATCGTCGATACCAACAGATACGCCAGAAAGTGCCGCGTAAGCGAAACCTGTGTACATGATTTGGTCAGCGAAGATTACAGTGTCTTTCAGACCTAGCTTACGGTACGCCTCGTTTAATAGGTTAGAGATTTGCTTCTTACCTAGTTTTTGGTTAACGATGCTGTACGGTAGACCAGCTGGCACGATTTGCCATAGCATTGCACGACCAACAGTGGTATCTACCATCTTGGTCTCAGTTGTGCTGTTGCCGTCTTCGTCTACAACTGTCTCTGTAATACGTACTTTAACGCGCGCGTGAAGCTCAGCTTGTTTAGTGCGGTATGCTTTCTCAGCCTCTGCTGGGCCAGAAAGGTACATGCCTTCACCTTTCACGTTGATCTTTTCACGAGTCATGTAGTACAGACCCAATACAACGTCCTGAGAAGGTACGATGATCGGATCACCTGACGCTGGCGACAGAATGTTGTTTGTCGACATCATCAGAGTACGAGCTTCAAGCTGTGCCTCTAGAGTTAGAGGTACGTGAACCGCCATTTGGTCACCATCGAAGTCCGCGTTGTAAGCCGCACAAACAAGTGGGTGTAGCTGGATCGCTTTGCCTTCGATTAGTACTGGTTCGAACGCCTGGATACCTAGACGGTGAAGTGTAGGTGCACGGTTCAATAGTACTGGGTGTTCGCGGATTACTTCGTCTAGGATATCCCAAACAACCGCTTCTTCACGCTCTACCATTTTCTTCGCAGCTTTGATTGTAGTCGCAAGACCACGAGTCTCTAGCTTGCTGTAGATAAATGGTTTGAATAGCTCAAGTGCCATCTTCTTAGGAAGACCACACTGGTGCAGACGAAGGTATGGACCTACTGTGATTACAGAACGGCCAGAGTAGTCTACACGTTTACCTAGAAGGTTCTGACGGAAACGACCTTGTTTACCCTTGATCATATCAGCAAGAGATTTCAGAGGACGCTTGTTAGAACCAGTGATCGCACGACCACGACGACCGTTATCTAGTAGCGCATCAACAGACTCTTGCAGCATACGTTTTTCGTTACGTACGATGATGTCCGGAGCAGCTAGCTCTAGAAGACGCTTCAAACGGTTGTTACGGTTGATCACACGACGGTATAGGTCGTTCAGATCAGAAGTCGCAAAGCGACCGCCATCTAGTGGTACTAGAGGACGTAGATCTGGCGGAAGTACTGGAAGTACAGTCAGGATCATCCACTCTGGGTTGTTACCCGATGCGATGAACGCTTCTACCAGTTTAAGACGCTTAGTGACTTTCTTACGCTTAGTTTCTGAGTTTGTAGTCTCAAGCTCTTCGCGCATTTGTTCAGCTTCAGCGTGCATATCCATAGAACCTAGTAGGTCCTTGATAGCTTCTGCACCCATCTTAGCTGTGAACTCGTCACCCCACTCTTCTAGACGGTCTAGATACTCTTCTTCAGTTAGCATCTGACCTTTTTCTAGATCAGTCATACCCGGTTCAGTTACTACGTACATTTCGAAGTAAAGAACACGTTCGATATCACGTAGAGGGATATCCATTAGTAGACCGATACGAGACGGTAGCGATTTTAGGAACCAGATGTGAGCTACTGGTGAAGCAAGCTCGATGTGGCCCATACGGTCACGACGAACTTTAGTTTGTGTAACTTCTACACCACACTTCTCACAGATAACACCACGGTGCTTCAGGCGCTTGTATTTGCCACAAAGACATTCGTAGTCTTTAACTGGGCCAAAGATACGCGCACAGAACAAACCATCGCGTTCAGGTTTGAACGTACGATAGTTGATCGTTTCAGGTTTTTTAACTTCACCGAAAGACCATGAACGGATCATGTCTGGTGAAGATAGACCGATTTTGATTGCATCAAATTCTTCGGTCTTATGCTGTGCTTTTAGAAAGTTTAATAAGTCTTTCACAATCAGCTCCTGTAAGGAGTTAAAAGGAGCTCACCCGCAAAAGTGAGCACCTTTCTACCGATAATCCCGTGGGGATTACTCTTCGTCTTCTAGCTCGATGTTGATACCTAGCGAGCGGATCTCTTTCAACAATACGTTGAACGATTCTGGCATACCAGGTTCCATGCTGTGGTTACCGTCTACGATGTTTTTGTACATCTTAGTACGGCCGTTAACGTCATCTGACTTAACGGTTAGCATTTCTTGTAGAGTGTAAGCCGCACCGTATGCTTCTAGTGCCCATACTTCCATCTCACCGAAACGCTGACCACCGAATTGAGCTTTACCACCTAGTGGCTGCTGAGTTACTAGGCTGTACGAACCAGTTGAACGTGCGTGCATCTTGTCATCAACAAGGTGGTTCAGTTTCAGCATGTACATGTAACCAACAGTTACAGGACGCTCAAACGCATCACCTGTGCGACCATCAAACAGCGTTAGCTGACCAGATGTTGGCAGGTCTGCTAGCTCAAGAAGTGCTTTGATTGATGCTTCTGGAGCACCATCAAATACAGGTGTCGCGATTGGTAGACCGCCACGCAAGTTCTTGATCAGAGTACGTACTTCATCATCAGATAGAGAAGCAATGTCTACTTTCTGGCGAGTGTCGCCTAGATCGTAAACTTTTTGTAGGAACTCGCGGAATTTCGCTAGTTCTTGCTGCTCTTTAACCATCTGGTTGATCTTGTCACCGATACCTTTCGCTGCCAGACCTAAGTGAACTTCCAGGATCTGACCGATGTTCATACGCGAAGGTACACCCAGTGGGTTAAGTACGATGTCTACAGGCTGACCTTTCTCATCGTATGGCATGTCTTCAACAGGGTTGATCTTAGAGATTACACCCTTGTTACCGTGACGACCCGCCATCTTATCACCAGGCTGAATGCGACGTTTAACCGCTAGGTAAACCTTAACGATCTTCAGTACGCCAGGTGCTAGATCATCACCTTGAGTGATCTTGCGACGCTTAGTTTCGAACTTCTTATCGAAGTCAGCTTTTAGCTCGTCCCACTGCTCAGCAAGTTGTTCAAGCTGAGTTTGTAGTGCGTCATCTTCTAGCGTTAGTTCTAGCCACTTCTTACGATCAGTCGCGTCTAGTTTCGCTTCAGAGTAACCGCCTTCAATCAATACAGCTTTAACACGGTTTAGAAGGCCACCCTCAAGAATCTGGAATTCTTCAGTTAGGTCTTTCTTCGCTTCTTTAAGCTGCATCTGTTCGATTTCAAGCGCACGCTTGTCTTTCTCTACGCCATCGCGAGTGAAGACTTGAACGTCGATGATCGTACCTGATACAGAGTTCGGTACACGTAGTGAAGTATCTTTAACATCCGATGCTTTTTCACCGAAGATAGCACGTAGTAGCTTCTCTTCAGGAGTTAGCTGAGTTTCACCTTTAGGTGTTACTTTACCAACTAGGATGTCACCACCCTTAACTTCAGCACCAATGTAAACGATACCTGACTCGTCTAGTTTAGACAGAGCAGATTCACCTACGTTTGGAATATCCGCTGTGATCTCTTCAGAGCCCAGCTTAGTGTCACGCGCCACACAAGTCAGTTCTTGAATGTGGATTGTCGTGAAGCGGTCTTCTTGAACTACGCGCTCAGATACTAAGATCGAGTCTTCGAAGTTGTAACCGTTCCAAGGCATGAACGCGATACGCATGTTTTGGCCAAGCGCTAGCTCACCAAGGTCTGTTGAAGGACCATCAGCAAGAACGTCACCGCGTGCTACAGGTTCACCTGGCATCACACATGGGCGCTGGTTAATACATGTGTTCTGGTTAGAACGTGTGTATTTAGTCAGGTTGTAGATGTCGATACCAGCTTCACCTGGTACTAGCTCTTCTTCGTTCACTTTAACAACGATACGAGAAGCATCTACTGACTGGATTACACCACCACGTTTCGCAACAGCCGTTACACCTGAGTCAACGGCTACGTTACGTTCGATACCAGTACCAACAAGCGGTTTGTCAGCTTTCAGTGTTGGAACTGCCTGACGTTGCATGTTCGCACCCATCAATGCACGGTTCGCATCATCGTGTTCTAGGAACGGGATAAGCGATGCAGCGATAGATACAACCTGGTTTGTCGCAACGTCCATGTATTGAGCGTGCTCACGAGGGTGTAGACCAGATTCACCTTTCTGACGAGCTGTGATCAGCTCATCTGCAAAAGTACCATCTTCGTTTAGCTTAGCGTTCGCCTGAGCGATAACGAATTGGCCTTCTTCGATTGCAGATAGGTAATCTACTTCGTCTGTTACAACACCATCTACAACGCGACGGTATGGCGTCTCAAGGAAACCGTACTCGTTACAACGCGCAAACGCAGATAGAGAGTTGATCAGACCGATGTTTGGACCTTCCGGCGTTTCGATAGGACATAGACGGCCGTAGTGAGTTACGTGTACGTCTCGAACTTCGAAGCCAGCACGTTCACGAGTTAGACCGCCAGGACCCAATGCAGAAATACGACGCTTGTGCGTTACTTCTGATAACGGGTTGTTTTGGTCCATGAACTGTGAAAGCTGTGAAGAGCCAAAGAATTCTTTAACTGCCGCAGAAATTGGTTTCGCGTTGATCAGGTCTTGAGGCATAACAGCGTCAAGGTCGCCTAGGCTTAGACGTTCTTTAACTGCACGCTCAACACGAACTAGACCTACACGGAACTGGTTCTCAGCCATTTCGCCGACAGAACGGATACGACGGTTACCTAGGTGGTCGATATCGTCCACTTCGCCTTTACCGTTACGGATCGCGATAAGCTTCTTCATCACTTCGATGATATCTGTTTCATCAAGTGTGCCTTGCTCTTGAGCATCTTCACGACCGATAGAGCTGTTAAACTTCATACGACCAACAGTCGATAGATCGTAACGCTCTTCAGAGAAGAATAGGCTTTCGAATAGTGCTTCTGCAGCTTCTTTTGTTGGTGGCTCACCAGGGCGCATCATGCGGTAGATTTCTACCAATGCAGAAATACGGTCAACAGTGCTGTCGATGCGTAGTGTTTCTGACATGAATGGACCGTGGTCTAGATCGTTCGTAAACAGAACTTCTAGCGCTTTGTGGCCAGCTTGAGACAGGTTCGCTAGCGCTTCCAGGCTGATTTCCTGGTTAGCATTAACAATGATCTCGCCTGTTGCTTCGTTGATGTAATCTTTCGATGCAACTTTACCAACGATGTACTCTACTGGTACTTCGATGTGATCAACGCCATCTTTCTCTAGTTGGCGGATATGACGAGCTGTAACGCGACGACCTTGCTCTACGTAAACTTTACCATTCGATTCGATGTCAAATGACGCAGTTTCACCGCGTAGACGATCTGGAACCAACTCCATCAGTAGAGTTTGGTCTTTCACTTCGAAGTTCACTTTCTCGAAGAAGATATCTAGGATTTCTTCAGTCGATTTACCTAGTGCACGAAGGATGATCGATGCTGGTAGCTTACGACGACGGTCGATACGAACGTACAAGTTATCCTTAGGATCAAACTCGAAATCAAGCCATGAACCACGGTAAGGAATAACGCGTGCGTTGTATAAAACTTTACCTGAAGAGTGGGTCTTACCCTTATCGCTGTCGAAGAACACGCCTGGGCTTCGGTGCAGCTGGGATACGATAACCCTCTCGGTACCGTTAATTACGAAGGTACCATTGTCTGTCATGAGTGGAATTTCACCCATGTAGACTTCTTGTTCTTTAATGTCTTTTACAGTACCTGCTGGCGCGTCTTTATCAAAGATAACTAGGCGTAGTTTTACACGTAGTGGCTTTGAGTAAGTTACACCGCGGATTTGACATTCTTTAACGTCAAAAACTGGCTCACCAAGACGGTAGCTAACGTATTGCAGCTCAGAATTGCCGTTGTAGCTCTGAATCGGGAATACAGAACGGAAAGCAGCTTCAAGACCGTATTGACCTTCAGGATCCTGTTCGATAAATTTGTCGAACGAATCGAGCTGGATCGATAGCAGGTATGGAATGTCCAAAACTTGTGGACGAGTACCAAAGTCCTTACGGATGCGCTTTTTCTCGGTATAAGAGTAAACCATGGGGTTCCTCAGCTCGCTGATAAGTGACCCAAACTGTCCGCCCACTCCTAGTTACTTAAGGGGGGTAAGGGACAGTGACTAATATAGCTGTTTACTGTAGTGACATTTCATTTCGAAAGAATGAAATGTTTTTTGCATGGATATCAGGCGCTTAAACAGCGGGAAAATTCGCCTATACCCTACAGCGCAAAAAGGCCGGTGGTTAAAAAACCACCAGCCAATTAGCCGTTAGGCTAAGAAACTATGCAATAATTACTTAACAGCAACAGTTGCACCAGCTTCTTCTAGCTGAGCTTTAAGAGCGTCAGCTTCTGCTTTGTCAACACCTTCTTTAAGAGGTGCTGGAGCGCCGTCTACAAGAGCTTTAGCTTCTTTAAGACCTAGGCCAGTTGCGCCACGTACTGCTTTGATTACAGCAACTTTGTTACCGCCAGCAGATTCTAGGATTACGTCGAATTCAGTTTGCTCTTCAACAGCTGCACCAGCAGCAGCGCCGCCAGCTACAACAGCAGCAGCAGCAGAAACACCGAATTTCTCTTCCATTGCTTCGATTAGTTCAACAACTTGCATTACAGACATTTCTGCAACTGCGTCTAGGATTTGCTCGTTAGTAATAGACATAACAATTCTCTTTTAAGTCAACAATAAGTTTATTAAGCAACCAGTAAAAAGCAAGGCTTATTAAGCAGCTTCTTTTTGATCGCGGATAGCAGCGATTGTACGAACCAGCTTGCCAGCAGAAGCTTCTTTCATGCACATCATTAGGCGTGCGATTGCTTCGTCGTAAGTTGGTAGTGTCGCTAGTACTTCAGCGTCAGTTAGCGCGCCTTCAAATGCAGCAGCTTTGATCTCGAAGTCTTTGTTCTCTTTAGCGAAGTCTTTGAAAAGACGCGCTGCAGCACCTGGGTGCTCGTTAGAGAACGCGATTAGAGTAGGACCAGTGAAAGTGTCAGTTAGACACTCGTAGTCTGTACCCTGAACCGCACGACGTGCTAGAGTGTTACGCACGACTTTCATGTAAACGCCAGCTTCACGAGCTTGTTTACGTAGAGAAGTCATTGCGCCAACTTCAACGCCACGAGAATCAGCTACAACTGCAGAAAGTGCACCACTGGCAGCTTCGTTGACTTCAGCAACAATTGCTTTTTTGTCTTGAAGGTTTAAAGCCATCTTGGATTTACTCCTGGTTGTCGTTACACCACTCACTATCATCACGACAGTGAGAGCTATTGAGGTGCATTCCCAGAAGAAAGTTAACTATTTACATAGAGCTTTCTGTCAGTTCGGGCACCATCTACGTAGGATAATTAAGTCAACGGTTAGGCTGACACCTACGGTCTTGGACGGAGACTGGGTCTTAATTCATTTCGAACTAGGAGACAGTTCAAAGAACCAAAGTTCAGCCCCAACCACAAATATTAGGCGCAAAATTATACACAAATTTTGCGCCTAAGCAAATAAATTATGCTTGAGTGTTCAGGCTAGCCTGATCAACAGCAACACCAGCACCCATAGTAGTAGAGATGCTTACTTTCTTCAGGAAAGTACCTTTCGCTGAAGATGGCTTAGCTTTCTTCAGAGCAACTAGAAGTGCTTCTAGGTTCTCTTTGATCTGCTCAGCAGAGAAGTTTGCTTTACCGATAGTAGTGTGGATGATGCCGTTTTTGTCGTTACGGTAACGAACCTGACCAGCTTTAGCGTTTTTAACTGCTTCAGCAACGTTAGGAGTTACAGTACCAACTTTAGGGTTTGGCATAAGACCGCGAGGACCTAGGATAGTACCTAGTTGACCTACAACGCGCATTGCATCTGGAGAAGCAACAACTACGTCAAAGTTCATTTCGCCTTTCTTAACTTGCTCAGCAAGATCTTCCATACCAACGATGTCTGCGCCAGCTTCTTTAGCTGCTTCAGCGTTTGCACCTTGAGTGAACACTGCTACGCGGATGTCGCGGCCAGTACCGTGAGGTAGTACAGTTGCACCACGTACGTTCTGGTCAGATTTACGAGCATCAATGCCTAGGTTAACAGCAACGTCTACAGACTCAACGAATTTAGCAGTAGCTAGTTCTTGAAGAAGAGCAACAGCTTCGTTGATTTCGTATTCTTTAGTTACGTCAACTTTTTCGCGGATTACGCGCATGCGCTTAGTTAGTTTTGCCATCTTATTAACCCTCTACCACTAGGCCCATTGAACGAGCAGTACCAGCGATAGAACGCTTCATCGCTTCGATGTCAGCACCAGTCATATCTGCAGCTTTAGTTTCTGCGATTTCTTGGATTTGAGCGTCAGTTACAGTGCCCACTTTTTCAGTGTTTGGACGGCCTGAACCAGACTTAACGCCAGCAGCTTTCTTAAGAAGAACAGCAGCAGGTGGAGTCTTAGTTACGAACGTGAAAGAACGGTCGCTGTATACTGTGATAACTACTGGAGTTGGTAGACCCTTCTCTAGAGATTCTGTTTTCGCGTTGAACGCTTTACAGAATTCCATGATGTTAACACCGTGTTGACCTAGAGCAGGACCAACTGGTGGACTTGGGTTCGCAGCGCCAGCAGCAACTTGTAGCTTGATGTAAGCTTCAACTTTCTTAGCCATGATAATTCCTAAGTTTGGGTACAAACGCTAATCACGGATCAGCTCCCCGTTTGTGTAAGAAACTTTTTACTTCACAAGAAGTAAAAAGGCGCGAAATTATAGTCATAATTCGCGCCTTATACAACCCTAAAAAGGTGATTTTTTATACTCTTTAAATCAGAGTATTAGTCCAGTTTTTCAACCTGACCAAATTCAAGCTCAACTGGTGTTGCACGACCAAAGATCGACACAGACACTTTCAGGCGGCTCTTCTCGTAATCCACTTCTTCAACGGTACCGTTGAAATCAGCAAATGGACCTTCATTAACACGAACCACTTCACCCGCTTCGTACATAGTACGTGGACGAGGAGCTTCACTCGCTTTCTCAAGACGGTTAAGAATAGCGTCAGCTTCTTTATCAGTGATAGGTGCTGGACGGTCTGAGGTACCACCAATGAAGCCCATGACACGCGGCACACTACGTACTAGGTGCCATGATTCATCGTTCATAATCATCTGAACAAGGACGTAACCTGGGAAGAACTTACGCTCAGATTTGCGACGTTGACCCGCGCGCATTTCCACTACTTCTTCAGTAGGAACTAGTACTTCACCGAATAGCTCTTCCATGCCGTGCATTTTGATATGCTCGCGCAGAGATTGAGCTACACGACCTTCAAATCCAGAGAAGGCTTGAACCACATACCAGCGTTTTTTTGGAGCTTCACTCATGAATTAAAACCCTCTATACCCCAGTTGCTAGAGCTACCAGACGAACCATAATTCCGTCAATACCCCATAGCACTAGAGCCATTACAATACTTACAGCTAAAACGATCAGTGTTGTTTGCATGGTTTCTTGGCGAGTAGGCCAAACAACTTTACGTACTTCCATACGCGATTCTTTTGCAAAACTGATCGCTGCTTTACCTTTAGTCGTTGTTGCTGCAACGCCAAGGGCAGCTGCAATTAGAACAACAACGCCTGCAGCGCGAACCACTACAGACATTTCACCATACAGGTAATTACCCACAACAGCGGCAGCTGCCAATACGAAAGCGGCAACCCACTTAAACGTATCTGCTGCATTTGAGCTATCAGGAGTTTCAGCATTATTTGCTTTCATAAAACCAACCTGTTACAAGTCTTAATATAGACGACAACAACCCCGCTGTTGCAGGGCAAACTCCATATCGCTGAAAAACAGCGAACTCTTCTTAAGATTAAGCCTCTTTGCCTAATCTTGCTCTGCACCCAACCCACTTCTGAACAAGAAAACAGCAAAAATAATGTTGAGCGCAGAAAAAGGGCATCAAATGATGCCCTTTTTGCTACTGGTTCGTCAAATCTAATTCAAGATTTTCCGAAAGCATTCGTTTAATTCGTTAAGAATTATTCGAAGATCTTAGCAACAACACCAGCACCTACTGTACGGCCACCTTCACGGATAGCGAAACGTAGACCTTCGTCCATTGCGATTGGTGCGATTAGCTCAACAACCATTTGGATGTTGTCGCCTGGCATTACCATTTCTACGCCTTCTGGTAGAGAGATGTCGCCAGTTACGTCAGTTGTACGGAAGTAGAACTGTGGACGGTAACCTTTGAAGAAAGGAGTGTGACGACCGCCTTCTTCTTTAGATAGTACGTATACTTCTGATTCGAACTTAGTGTGTGGAGTGATTGAACCAGGCTTAGCTAGTACTTGACCACGTTCAACTTCGTCACGCTTAGTACCACGTAGAAGTGCACCAACGTTCTCCCCTGCACGGCCTTCGTCTAG
>NZ_MQVK01000034.1:0-74532 GCF_002002385.1 Vibrio sp. SALL6 | reverse complement strand
TAAATATCGTTACCCGTACTGCGTGTAACAACATCTTCAGTGTACTAATCTGATGATGACAATTTGTGGAGAGATGGCTGAGTGGTTGAAAGCACCGGTCTTGAAAACCGGCATACGTTAATAGCGTATCTAGGGTTCAAATCCCTATCTCTCCGCCACTATACAGAAAGCCTGCAAAGAAATTTGCAGGCTTTCGTCATGTTTGACGTTTGAGAATTAGATGGGGTTTGTATTTAATCCCAAGTCGGCCGTGACCCTGACTCTCAGTACAATTAAGAAGCCTCGCTAGAAATAGCGAGGCTTTTTTTATTTCAGCGCAAACTGGAAATGATAGAGGTTTAGCAAATCCCCGGTTGAGATCCCCTTCAAGCTAGGCGCCCTTGTTCTAATATTCAGCACACAATCACTCAATACAAGGTTTGTTCTTAAATGAATGATCTTTAGCATACAGATGTTCCATTAAAGCTTTCGAACCTACTAAAGTGACGCTTTCTAAAGCAGCAAGACTTAAACGCTGTGAGATTGAGTGACTGGCAACTGAGTTTTACTGTTGCACACCTTGCAGCTATTCAACTTCCCTTTTCTCTGGTTAATTCAGATACAAAAAAGCCCAAGCGATGGGCTTGGGCGTTCTTACATTTAATGTGTTTGTCGAGTGTATTAGAACTCTTTCGGTGCGAAGCCAGTCATCGCGTCTAGGCGTAGTTCTTTACCCATTTTGGTCATAGGGTGAACGATAACCAGGCCGCGTACGCGTTTCTTCAGTTTACCGATGTCTGCCTGTTCTGCTTTAGTGATTTCACGAGAGAATGGCATATCTAACAGGCTTTTACGTTCTTTATTTAGTTCGTATGTTTGTTTGTGCTTAAGTTGGTTAAGCTTCTTTGTTAGATCTTCAACTTCATCCGTGAATTTAGAAATCATTTCGTGATCACCACGAGAACGTGCTGCATCCAGTTTACGTTGGCAGGTATCTACGCGGTTATGCAGCTTTTGAATATCAGTTTTAATGCTCATGGTAAATAGACTCAATTTTTTAATGGTCGAGGAGTATAGCATAGCTGAAAATCTACGCTCTACTATCCTCCTCGATTCTATGTTTAGTTGATTAGTTCATTCCCTGAAACTTGGCCGGAGAAGAAGGTTTCTACGTTGTTCAATGTCACAGATGCTATGTTATTCAGCGCTTCGTGAGTTAAGAAAGCTTGATGGCCAGTGAACAGAACGTTGTGGCATGCCGATAAGCGGCGGAAAACATCATCCACGATAACGTCGTTGGATTTATCTTGGAAGAACAAGTCCTTTTCGTTGTCGTACACATCTAAACCGAGAGCGCCAATCTTACCCTGTTTAAGTGCTTCGATAGCGGCGACAGAGTCGAGTAACTCACCGCGGCTTGTATTGATGATCATCACGCCATCTTTCATTTGAGCAAAAGCGTTTTCGTTCAATAGGTGGTAGTTTTCTTCGCTCATTGGACAGTGAAGAGAGATAATATCTGCATTGGCGTAAATCTCTTCAAGAGAGCAGTATCGTGCACCCATTTCTAAAGCCAGAGGATTTTCGTAAGGGTCGTAGCAAAGCAGTTCCATCCCTAAGCCTTTAAAGATTCGCATCGTGGCGATACCAATCTTGCCTGTGCCGATAACGCCAACGGTTTTGCCGAAAAAGTTGAAGCCAACTAATCCTTCTAAAGAGAAGTTGGCATCACGGGTGCGTTGATACGCTTTGTGGAGACGACGATTCAAACACATCATCAAACCGACGGTATGCTCGGCGACCGCTTCGGGAGAGTATGCAGGCACTCGCACAACTTGAAGGCCAAGCTCTTTAGCCGCTTGTTGATCGACTTTATCGAAGCCAGCACAACGCATCGCAATGAGTTTTGTTCCGCCCAAAGAAAGTTGTTTTAGAACGGGAGCAGAAAGATCATCATTGACGAAAGCGCACACCACGTCACAACCGTGCGCCATTTTTGCGGTTTTTTCGGTGAGTCGAAAGTCGTGATAGTGAAATTCGAAGTCGCGATTGTTCTTAATTTTATTAAAAGAGGCTTCGTCGTAGGATTTTGCACTAAAAAAAGCAATGTTAATCATAGTTCCCTCCCAAAAAGTATGGGTTTTATAAATAAATCTACTTATAAAGTAATGCAACTTAGGCCGAATGAATAGCGAAATCTTTGCTTAAATCTCAGTAATATCAAGATGCGATTAGCACCGTCTTTTTTACGTCTCAACGTTATAATCAGATTGCTTTGTGAGCATCATCTGACTAGCATAGCTTCTCTTTTATTTCCTTCTGACTCTTGGTTTGGGCGTTCTGGTAATGTCGATAAAATGGTGTGCTTTAATTCTGTGTGGATTGGTTACGTTCAGTACGCATGCGGCTGTCGATCTGGTTAAAGTTGATAAATCGAAACGCAGAATGTACTTGATAGAAGATGGCATCATACTAAAAGAATATCGTATTGCATTGGGTGCCAGTCCTAAAGGCCATAAGCAAGAAGAAGGCGATAACCGAACGCCAGAAGGCAGTTACACGCTCGATTACGTGATTGAGGATTCTGCGTTCTATCGCTCGGTGCACATTAGCTATCCCGATGCTATTGACACGTTAGAGGCGCACCGGAGAGGTGTCTCCCCAGGTGGGAACATTAAAATTCATGGTTTAAAGAATGGTGAGACGCAAGATCCTAGCTTTATTCAGAGTTTTGATTGGACCAACGGGTGTATTGCGCTCACCAATGAAGAAATGGATGAATTCATCCAGCTTGTCACCATGGGAACACCGATCACGATCGAGTGGTAGGACTCGTTATCCCACGGGAGCTTTGAAAAGTTACTGCATAAAACGTTTTGGATGGTCACTAAAAATGCCATCTAATTGCGGAAGGTGCTTGAGCTTATTCGGGTTGTTGACCGTGTAACACATGACCTTATAGCCCGCTTCTTGCAGCTTAATGATATGACGCGAGCGAACCCAGTTAATATTTAGGTTACAGCTGTAGGCTTTCACTTCATCTAACAATAGCCCGTCTTTTTTTGTAAAAAACTCACTTAAAACACCCAAACGATAACCTTCGCAATGCTGGTAAAGGGCTCTGATGACATCATGACTAAAGCTTGAGAGTAAAAGGTTCTCTCTAGGCATTGAACTTTCGGTAAGCACTTTTGCGAGCGTTTGTGCGACTTCGTCCGCTGGATGGCGGTCTACTTTAACTTCAATATTCAGATTTAGACCTCGCTCAGTAGCCAAGCTTAATAGCTCCTCAAGAGTCATGATAGTTTCGCCAGCAAAATCTTCGCTGAACCAGCCACCGAAATCTAATTGTCTTAGTTCTTCCAACGTATGCGCATCAACTCGTCCTATGCCATTGCTGCATCGATTTAACGTATGATCGTGGCAAACCACAAGTATGTTATCTTTTGTTGGCTGAACATCTACTTCTACCCATTTTAGGCCGAGATCAATTGCAGCTTGAACGCTGACTTTTGTATTTTCTGGGAACGAGCCGGCAACGCCGCGGTGACCAATTAACAGAGTTTCCATTTTGTTTGCCTTCTTGAATGAGATGTCCAGATTGTACTCGCTTTTGGCCGTTGATATAGAGGTGAAAGGCTTCTTCAGGGCGGTAACGTCACGATTCAACGGTGTAATTTTCACCAGACAAGCATGGTGCGGAAATGAAAGACTAGATTAGTAACAGATTCTGAGCTACAAAATGACGTTGGACTTTTATGCTCTTGCCGCTCATTTTTAAAGAGCGACGTATCTTTCAAGAGCCGCATTTTTTCAGGGAGAGCAAGATGAAAATTGGTGTGATTGGCGCTGGCGCCGTTGGAGTTGGTGTTTGCAATTATTTGCTCACGCTAGGCAGCGTCAGTGAACTTGTTCTGTTAGACCAAAACTTAGAAAGAGCTGAAGGGGAAGTCTTCGATTTTCGTCACACAGCGGCGTTAACCTTTTCCAAAAATACCCGCATTATTCCCTCAGATGATTACCTCGATTTGTTAGGTGCCGATATTGTTGTGATAACGGCAGGTGCGCAAATTCAACAAGGACAAACACGTTTAGATATCGCAGAAATCAACGCGAAGATTGGCGTCGAGATCGCTAGAAAAATAGAGCGTGTTGCGCCAAAGGCGGTTTTGATTGTCGTGTCCAACCCTTGTGACATTGTTGCTCATTTTATTACTACCAATACAGGCTTTGAGCCAAACAAAGTGATCAGCAGCGGGTGTGTTATCGATACAGCCCGCTTGATGAGCATTGTTGCTAACCGTGTGGATCTTGACCCTAAAAACATATTTGGTTATGTACTGGGAGAGCACGGAAGCCACTGTTTCACACCAAAGAGTTTGATCTCTATTGCTGGCCAGCCTGCGGATTATTATTGCGATACACACAATATCGAGAGAATCGATGCTGATGAGTTGCTCGAAGCGGTTAAGCAAGCGGGTTACGAGATATTTCGTCGCAAACATAATACGGTGCATGGTATTGCAGCCAGCGTATTTCGAATCATTCAAGCCATCAAAATCAATGAGCGCTCTGTGTTGCCAGTTGGCACGATGATGTCGGGTCAATATGGTGTGAGTGGCGTCGTGCTAAGTCTACCGACGGTGGTCGGGAAAAAAGGTGCAGAGTCGGTTCTTACTCACCCGTTTACAGAAGAGGAGCTTGAAACATTACACTCTATTAGTGTGAACTTGAGATCCATTGTTGAGAATGTCGCGCAATCGACAGGTTTGAAGTGCTGATTGTAAACAAAGAAATTCTCCGTATTGTCTTATCTAGCCTACTGTTTAGTAGGCTTTTTTGTGTCTTCCAAACAGAGAAAAGCCCCATAAACTATGGTTGTTTAATTTGCAAATGAGTAATAGAATGCGAACCATTTTTATTTAAGTGGTAATTTGGCATGTCTCGAGTTCTGATTGTTGATGATGACGTTCCTTTGTGTGAGCTTTTAGAAGTAGTTTTGCAAGATGAAGGATATACCGTCTCTTCTGTGCATTGTGGTGAAAGCGCGCTGCAGTACATGGAGAAAACGCCAGTCGATTTAGTGTTACTCGATGTGATGTTGCCAAACTTAAATGGGATGCAAGTTGCTCGTCGTATTTGCCAACGATTTGCTACACCAATTCTGATGCTTACTGCATTGAACGATGAAAACTCGATGCTGGATGGCTATCAAGCGGGTGCCGATCAATACATTGGTAAGCCATTCAATGTTGCTGAGTTGCTAATGCGCATCAAAGCGATCTTGCGTCGAGTGGGCTTGGAGCGTCAACGCCAAACCATTTGTAATACCGCCCAGAGTATCAGTGATCAGCTAACCAGCTTACCGTTGACCAGCACTGAAGCGGAGCTTTTAAGCCATTTGGTTAAGAATCAAGGCGTGGTGATCTCCAAAGCTGAGCTACAGACAGAAGTGTTGAAAAAAGAACTCAGCCCGTTTGATCGCAACCTTGATATGCACATCAGTAACATTCGCCGCAAATTGGTTGAAGCGGGCTTGTCTAAACAGCACATCAAAACGTTTCGAGGCAAAGGCTACAGTTATTTAGAATCTGTGGGCGCGTGATGAAGCTGGTGTGTCCATCCTACATAGCAAAACGCAAAGACAGCCTTGCGTTTAAGCTTTTCAGTTACATGACCGCGATAGTCATCAGCATTTTGCTGGTGCAAGCGTTAGCGGAACAAGCCTTGGTGAAAGCCATGTTGAAGGTTCCAAATAGCGTCAAAATGGAAATGTTGGATCTTGCACACCAAGCCAACGTGTTGATTGAACATGGCGACATGGATGAGTTGGCTGATTGGGCGAACGCGCAGCAGTTCTATTTGTTTGTACTGAACGAGCAACTTCAACCTGTGACGCATCGTCTCATGCATCCACATTTTGAATTTAAGCTCCAATTCAAACGCAGCATTGATGATCAATTGGAAGACAAAGTGAATCGACCAATCATCAGCATTCCATTGGTTCAGCAGCACAACTTAGTCATTCAACTGCCGCATCGCTTACATCCTGCGAATGACTTCATACTGTACTTTTCCATTATCAAAGTGGTAATTGCCGCCGTGATTTTGGCTTTGTTCTCGCTTTTAATGGCACGCAACTTACAGCAACCGTTGGACAGACTCAGAGAGGCGAGCAAGAAGCTTTCTAACGGCGATTTTAATGTCAGTGTTGTGCAGGAGCTAAAGTCCAACACGCGAGAATTTAATGAACTCGCGCAAGATTTTGACCACATGACGAAAGAGATTCACTCGCTAGCGGAGAAGCAACGTCTTTTGATTCGCGATGTGTCCCATGAACTAAGAACGCCTCTTGCTAGACAGAACTTGGTTTTGCACCTTTTACGTAAACGAGTTGGTGAAAGCGAACAAGAATTAGTGACGCGGCTGGAAGACGAAGCCAAAGAGCTGAATCATCTAATCAGTGACATTTTGGAATTTAGTCGCCTTGAGAATGCTCGCTACGACAAAGAGACCAAGCGTAGCGATCTTGAAGTGCTACTAGCCCCACAAGTTGAGCGTTGCAAAATCGATTTGAGGGAATCACAGAGCATTGTATTTATTTCACGTGTGACCGAGCCGAGAGCTTACTGTGAAGATACTCTCGTGGTGCGTTGTCTGAATAATCTAGTTGGCAACGCTATCAAATACGCGGGTGAAGATGCTCGGATCGAAGTGACTCTGACTAATCAAGAAATCAATGGGCAGGCTTATCTGGTTATGTCTGTCTCTGACGATGGGCCTGGCATCCCAGAGAACAAGTTATCCGATATCTTTAACCCGTTTACCCGCTTGGATGCCTCGCGAGACAAAAAGCTTGGTGGATACGGCCTTGGACTGGCGATCGTTAAGGAATCGATGCGAATGATGGGTGGTTCCGTCAATGCAGAGAATCGTTCTCAAGGTGGTTTAACCGTGAGTTTGGTGTTCAGACAATAACGGGTAACAATGAAGTGAACTCGATTTGTGATCTGGATCTCGTATGAGCGGTTCTTCATCAGAGAGTTCTTTACAAAACTTTGCAAATGCAAAGAATGTAAATTTAATGCAAATGGTAATACTTATCACTTATATTCACTCGCAAAATAAATAAGAGGGAATCACATTCACTTAATGTGCGACCCGAAAATAATCGGAGTGAAAGGATATGTTTACTAAGAGCCATTTGGCATTAGTGATCGGTGCGGTGCTAGCAGCGCCTGCAGTGGCAAACGTTCAAACAGATGAGCACCTAGTTGTAGAAGGTCGCGAGTTCGGCTACAAAGCTGATACCAACAGTACAGCGATGCGTATGGAAATGACGCAGCTAGAAACTCCGGGACAGGTTGCGGTCATCGACGAAACCGTCATCGATGAGCAACGCGCAAGTACACTAGGTGAAGTGTTACGTAATGACGCGAGTGTAAGCGCGGGTGGTACTAGCCGTAACCGTGAACGTTTCTCGCTACGTGGTTTTGAACTAAGTAGCTCTGATGGCTTCTTACGTGATGGTCGTCAGCACTGGTCACATTACCGTCAGCCAATTGAGCTTTTAGAGCGCGTTGAAGTGCTAAAAGGTCCATCTGGTCTACTTTATGGTAAGTCTGAGCCGGGTGGCTTAGTAAACATGGTTTCTAAGAAACCAACAACGCAAACACAGGTAAGCTTGAGCCAAGATATCGGTTCAAACGAACATTCGCGTACCGTACTTGATGTAAGTGGTTCTTTAAATGACGCAGAAACGCTACGTGCTCGCGCTATTTTTGCGAAAGAAAACTACAGCTCTTGGCGTACGTATGGCGATGGCACAAAGCCGCAAACTGACCGTGCTGTGGGTGGCCTAGTTGTTGAGTATGACATCACTGAAAACATCATGGTGTCAGCGCATTATGACCGTACAAAAGACGAAGGTAGCGTAGATTCAGGTGCTTACATCGTGGACGGAAAGCCAGTTCGTGGTGATAAGCACATCTGGGACGCTCAGTGGTCAAAAATTGATAACGACGTAGAAAACTACGGTATCGATATTAATGCTCAAGTGACTGATAACGTGAATGTGAAAGCGGGTTACAACCGTCAAGACTTTAAGCGTTTTGATGTAGAGTCTTACCCTAAGTTTGACAATTATGACAAAGATGGTGTGATTCGACATAAAGGGAACGAGCGCACCGATAACTGGGTATTCGATACCGCGTACTTAGACGTAACAACCAACTTCTCTTTGTTGGGTACAGAAAATACGTTTTTGGTGGGGGCGAACTACCTCGACTACAAATACGACCGCTTTATGGCTTTCCATGCAGGAGAGGATGTAGCGGCAGGCACGACAGTTACTCGTCCTGGAACCGTACGCTCGAAAAAATACCCAAGAGGCGAGCATGACACTTGGGGTATTTACGCGCAAAACATGATGACGATTAACGATTACTGGCAAGTACTTGCGGGTGCTCGTTATGACGAAAAGCGTGAAGATTCGCTAACAGAGAACCAAGTTTCTCCAAAGTTAGGCGTGATTTTCCACCCGACATCGAATGGTTCTATTTACGTGCAATACTCTGAGAGTTTTATGCCGCAAGGTGAAGTCAGCAACGGTAGTCGTACTTACATCAATGATGGTGAGAAACTCGACGCTGAGCGTGGTATCTCTTATGAGATTGGTACGAAGTGGGAACTGTTTGATCAGCGTTTATTTGTATCAGGTGCTGTATTTGATATCACGTTAGAAAATATCTCGCTGGATGTTGAAAGTGGTAAAGATGCTAGTAATCAGCTCCTACACAAGAAAACGCAAGGTGGTGAGCAAGTTCACAAAGGTGCTGAGTTAATGGCTCAAGGTTTTGTGACTCCAGAGTTGTCGCTAACCGCTTCTGCAATGTACTTGGATGCCGAGTTGAAGAAGGCAGAAAGATTTGAAGGCAACCGCCCTGCCGATGTGCCAGAGTTCTCGGCAAGTCTATGGTCTAGCTACAGGGTTCAGGACAATACGAACCTAAACCTCGGTTTGATTTATGAAGGTGATCGCTACGGTGATGCAGCGAATACCTTCAAGAAAGATGGCTACGCTCGCATTGATATGGGCGTGTCATACAAACATAAGTACGATGAAAACTTGGACATCATCGCTCGATTCAATGTCGAAAACTTATTCGATACTGACTACCTCGCAGGTGGTGGTAGCACGAACGGTGATCAAAAAGGCGCGAGTGGCGTAGTGGTTGGAGAAGAACGAAACTACATGGCGACAATCCAGTTCAAGTACTGATAACAATTTGATTAGTAAAGGGGAAGTTTGGTCTTCCCCTTTAGTCGTTTTTAGGAAATAGCATTTAAACTCGTATGAATCTAATGAAATCAAGTATCGCTCTGTTGATCTCATCCGTTTTGATTCCTGCCCACGCAGCGAATTTAAACGATGCACAAGCAGTGCAGAGTAAAACTAACCAAGCATCAGCGGTTAGCCAAAAACGTATTGATGCAAGCGCAGAAAAGGCTCTGACGCTGGAAGCGGAAATCGAACAGCTTCAGGAAGAAGTCAGCAACTTGAAGATTTATCGTGATCATCTTTCAAGTTTGGTCGAAAGCCAACATCAAGAAGTGAACAGTTTGAACGAGCAAATTGAGCAGATTGCTCAAACTCGTCAGGGTGTCGTGCCATTGATGTATCACATGCTTGAAGGACTCAAGCGCATAGTGGCCAGCGACAAACCTATTCGTAAAGCTCAGCGTGAAGAACGCATTGCGAAGCTTGATGATCTGATGACGCGAGCCGATGTTGCCGACGCAGAGAAATTCCGTCGAATCCTAGAAGCGTACCAAATTGAAATGGACTACGGCACCAAGCTTGGTATCTACCAAGGCAAAATTAAACTAGATGCTAACGAAAAAGTGGAAGCTGATGTCCTTTACTTGGGCCGTGTATCTTTGGTTGCGCGTAGCCTGTCTGGTGACAAATTCTGGAGTTGGTCGCAACAGCAACAAGCCTGGCAGCCTGTTGGTTCGGAACAAAAGACCGAGCTAGATAAGGCGTTTGCTATGGCAAACAAACAAATTGCACCGAGTATGTTAACTCTGCCAGTGTCACTAACGGTTGCGGAGGGCAAGTAAATGATCAAGAAATGGCTATCGGTTGCTCTTATCTCAACCGCGGCGATGATGCCTCACACGACGTTCGCGAGTGATACGTTGTTGCAAAAAGCGCAGCAAGAAAATCGTCAGCAGCAAACGCACAATGCGTCACGTGAATCGGGTTTCAAGAAAACCGAACAAGAGCTGCAAGCAATTAAAAACAAGCTTGTTGCTGAGCGTGCAGCCCTTCAAGCCGAAGCTGATACATTAAGCGTCACGTTTAGTGAAAATGAAGCGGAACTGGCTCAGCTAGAAGAAAAATTGCGCTTAGAAACGGGCAGCCTAGGCGAACTATTTGGTGTTGTTCGTCAAAACGCGAAAGAGCTTGAGTCAGAACTGAAACACGCAGTGACAGGCGTAGATGCCAACTCATATCAAAAAGACATTGAAGCTATTGTCGCGGCGAAGTCTCTACCGACGTTGAAGCAGTTGCAAGCGATGTGGCGCAGTATGGAAGAGCAAGTTACCGCAAGTGGCGAACTGGCGAAGGTCTCTTTCACTTTGCTCGATGGAGAAGGTAAAGAACAGACAGTCAACGGTGTTCGTCTTGGCGCAATGGCACTACTTGATGACAATGGCTATGTGAAATGGAACGGCCAGCGTGGTGACGCAGTGAACTATTTGCGTCAGCCAGAAAATGGTCCGACAGCGAGCGCATTCGACAACGGCGAATTGGATTCGTTAGTCATTGATCCATCGCGTGGCATTCTTTTAGAACAGCTAGCGAACTCGCCAACGCTGAAAGATCGTCTAAATGCGGGTGGCGTAGTTGGCCAGATCATCCTTGTTCTATTAGCGATTGGTTTGATTATCGCGTTGGTTCGCGGTGTGTCTCTTTTCATTGCTCGCCAAAAAATCGCGAAGCAGCTAAAGAATCCAACCAAAGCAGAAGATAACCCTCTAGGTCGCGTTCTTTCTGTTTATCAAAACGACAAACATCGAAGTGTCGAAGCATTGGAATTGCGTCTACTTGAGGCGGTGGTTGATGAGCAAACACACCTTGAAAAAGGACTATCGATGCTCAAACTGCTTGCAGCGCTGGCACCAATGTTAGGTCTGCTAGGTACGGTAACGGGCATGATCGAAACATTCCAAGTGATCACTCAGTTTGGTAATGGCGATCCAAAAGTCATGGCGGGCGGTATTTCGATGGCGTTGGTGACAACGGTTCTCGGTTTGGTAGCCGCAATGCCACTGCTTCTGGCGCATAATGTGCTGAGTTCTCAAGCCGAGAGCATTCGCAACATTCTAGAAAAGCAGGGTATTGGCTTAGTTGCTGAACAAGCAGAGCGCGATATGTCTAACAACAAAGGCAACCGTAACACGATAGCGGAGAACGCAGCATAATGGAGCAGATCCTACTCAACACTTTGGGTTTGATCAGTGAGGATTGGGCCAATACCTTGATGAGCTTTATGCAGCAAGGTGGCCAAATCCTATGGTGGTTGGCAGCCGTTGTAGCGGTGTGTTGGTTACTGGTTATGGAGCGAGTGGTTTACTTAACGACGGTATTTCCGAAGGTAAACAAACAGCTTCGTGAACAGTGGCTGGCACGGTCAGAGCACCACTCTTGGTATGCACATCAAATCCGCGATGGATGGATTGCAAAGGCACAAATCGAATTGCGCCAAAACCTTTCGACGATCAAGCTATTGGTGGCCATTTGTCCCATGCTTGGTCTGTTGGGTACTGTCACTGGCATGATTACCGTTTTTGACGTGATGGCCTCACAAGGCAGCAGCGATCCAAAATTGATGGCTTCGGGCATCTCTTTAGCAACGCTGCCTACTATGGCAGGTATGGTGGCAGCATTGGCGGGCATGTTTGTACATGCTCGTTTAAGCAAAGTATGTGAACGTAAAGCGATCCAATTAGAACAATCTTTAAGGAGTCAGAAGTGAGACTCGGACGCAGACCAAATCAGCAAGACGAAGCTCAAGTCGATTTAACATCGATGCTTGATATTGTATTTATCATGTTGATTTTCTTTATTGTTACCAGCTCTTTCGTGCGAGAGTCTGGCGTGGAAGTGAACCGCCCTCAAGCATCGAACGTGGTCAGTCAAAAAGACGCAGGTATTTTCATCGCCATTACGGCAGCAAACGATGTATACATCGACAAACGCTTGGTCGATCTGGAACGCGTAGAAGCATCTATTGAGCACCTATTGCTAGACCAGCCAGATGCATCGTTAGTTATTCAGGCTGATGAACACGCTTACAACGGCACCGTTGTGAAAGTGATGGATGCCGCTAAAGGTGCTGGCGTGAAGAACATTGCACTGGCAGCGGAGAAACCTTAATGGGTAGGCTGTTAATTGCGTTACCAGCGTCATTATTGATCGCCGTGAGTTTGTTTAGCTTTATGGCGTGGATGGTCGATAACGGCAATCAACGCGCACCAAAACCGTCTGAGGCAGTGCGTTTTGATATGGTCATGGTTGAAAACGATGCCGATGTGCAGCGTCGTCAACGTTCAGTACCAGAGCAGCCAGAGCCACCTCAAGCACCAGAGCCGATGGAGTTGTCTCAAGCCAACACGCAAGTTGAGCCGATGAGCCAAGTAACACCGATCAGCGCGCTTGGGTTAAACACGGCGTTAGATGGTATTGCGATTAATGCGCCAAACCTAAAGGGAACCATGGGCAATCAACAAGCGTTACCGCTGTATAAAGTTGAACCTCGTTACCCAAGTAAAGCATTAAAACGCAAGGTTGAAGGCTATGTGATCATGCGCTTTACGATTGACACGACAGGTCGTCCAAAAGACATTGAAGTGATCGATGCAGAGCCAAAGCGTATGTTTGAAAAAGAAGCCATTAGCGCGTTGAAGAAGTGGAAATACCAATCCAAAGTTGAAAATGGTGTGTCGATTGAGCAGTTCGGACAAACCGCAAAAGTGGAGTTCAAATTAGGTAAATGATGAAGAAATTCTTAATCACAACGCTGCTTAGTTTGACCGCAGCCAGTGCGATAGCTCAAGAGCTTAGCCAGTACACCGCATCTAGAGTGCAGCGTGCGCACAGCTTAGCTCAAGAAGAGAAGCTTAAAGAAGCGATCTCAACTCTCGAATCGTTAGACCTATCGCGTGGCTACGATCAAGCGTTTGTTGCTCGTATGCTTGGTATTTTTTATTGGCAGAATGAGCAAGTTAAGCCTGCTATCAAGCAACTGGATTTCGCGGTAAGCAGCGGTTTATTGCAAGACGAGCAAGCGTGGCAAACACGTAAAATGCTAGCGGATATATTGTTGAACGAACAACAGTTTGCTAAAGCCTTGCCGCACTATTACGAGTTGAGTAAAGCTGTACCTAAAAACCAGAAAGCTCATGAAGTTTGGCTGCGCATCGCACAATCGCATTACCAGTTGAGCCAATGGAATAAAGTGTTATCAGCGATGGGTCGCTACGAGAAGTTTGGTCAGCCAGATGAACTCGGTCCATTGTCGATTAAGCTTTCGTCTGAACTGGAACTCAAAAAGTGGCAGCCTGCTATTGTCACCATCAAACGTTTGATTGCAATTGAGCCTGAACGAGTTGAGTGGTGGCGTCAGCTCGTCGCTTTGCATTTACGTGTCGATGACAGCAAACGCGCACTAGATGTAATGGCTTTAGCCAAGCTACAAGGTGTCGCGCTCAGTCAAGATGATTTTAAACTGCTGGCACAGCTTTATGCGAAACGTGGAATCCCAGAGCGTGCTGCTTTAATTATGGAGCAGTTGGAAGACCTTAACGTCGATAGCCAGTTAAAAGCTCAGCAGGCGACCTATTGGCAGATGGCAAAAGAGTGGGACAAATCCATCGATAGTTGGCGAATTGCCGCGAAGTTGGATTCTAAATACTACTGGAACTACTCTCAGCTACTTGTTCAACAAGGCCACTACCAACAAGCATTGGCTGCTTTGGATAAGGTAAAAGGTCGCAATGCTGACGTCGCGCTCATCAAAACCAGAGCCTACTATAAGTTGAATCGATTGGATGACGCATTGGCGAATGCGAAACGTGCGAATGAAATCAAACCGTCGAATCAAGCCAAGAGTTGGGTGAAATACTTAACCCAACGGCGTAAAGCGGAAGCGACACAAAGCTCTTAGCGCAGAACAAATGAAAAGACCCGAAGTCATTCTCGGGTCTTTTTTGTTTTTGAGCCTTAAATTACCTTGCTCTAGAAGGTGTTTATCGTTTCATCTCAACTAAACGTAAACAATGTAAATTAAATGCCAATAAGAATGATTATCACCTAAATTATGCTCCACATTTATTGGTGATGATTGTTTTCTATGTTGCTTAAAAGCAAAGGTGTTCAAACGTGGGCGCGCCGTCTACATATCTATATTTCGATGGCTCTTTTATTGGTGACGCTATTTTTTGCGCTCACTGGCATCACGCTAAATCGTCCTGAGCTATTTGAGCGAAAAGAACCCATCATTCAACAGCACACCATCATCATCCCGCCGCAGACCTTGTTTTTGAACGGCGAAAGCTTCCAGCCAAACCGCGTTGCTCTCATTGACTTTTTGACCCAAGAAGTGGCTTTACGTGGCACTCCATCTGCTTTGGACGTTTACACCGAAGTGGATCAAGGTGAATTGGTGCTTGGCGAGCTCTCTCTGGATTTCAAAGGGCCCGGTTATAACGCCACGGTTTTCGTTGATATGACCACTGGCGACGCCGATATTGAAACCACCAATTATGGTGCGATCGCACTGCTGAATGATCTGCATAAAGGTCGTAACAGTGGTGATGTTTGGAAGTGGTTTATCGACATCACTGCACTACTGATGGTGTTTTTCGTCCTGACCGGTGTATGCCTGTTATTGCCGAAGAAAAAGACGTTCAGAACATCACTACAGTGGATGAGCTTTGGCTCGTTGCTGTCGCTCGTCATTTATTTTGTTGCTGTGCCTTAACAGCCAGTTGTAGAGAAAAGCTTATGTTGAACACAGGCAAGTTACTTCGCCAAAACCTATTTTGCAAAGCGGCGTTGGTAGCAACTATAGCACCATGGCCAGTTTTGGCTGCGCCTTTACCTGATGCCGCCAAAATCGACTTTGAATTTGAATTGCCGAAGATCGATACCTCAATGTACGCCCGTCCTTACGTCGCAGTGTGGGTTGAGGATGAACAACGTCAATCCGTTAAAACCATTCAGCTTTGGGTCGGTAAGGATGAGTGGCTCAAAGACATGCGCAGCTGGTGGCGAAAAGTAGGTCGTTATGATCGTGAACTGATTGACGCTGTGACGTCTGCGACTCGCCCTGCTGGGCAGTATCGATTTGTTTGGGATGGTACTAACGACGCAGGCGAACGCCTTGAGCAAGGTGACTATACCTTACATGTTGAGGTCGTTCGTGAACACGGTGGTCGCAACTACTTGCGCCAAAAAATGACATTAGCGGACAGTGAGGTGCGCTACCAACTCAAACCAACTCAAGAGACGGGGGTCATCACCGTCAATTACCAAGTTAAGTGATAGAAGGACACAACAATGAAAACCAAAATGAAAGCAGTGGCGTTAGCAAGCGTAATGGCAATGGGATTAGCTGCAGCGACAACGGCACAAGCGCATCCTCGTTGGGTTTTGCCTTCGCACTTTACCGTTTCTAAAGAAGGTGGTGATTGGCTCACGTTCGATGTGACCGCTTCTCATGGCACATTTGTATTCGATAAGCCAGCAGGTAGCGAACAAGCTTTTGTCATCATGCCGGATGGCCGCTCTGAGCGTCCGAACTTTGTAATACGCGGTAAGCGTCGTTCGATGTTCGATTTCTTCTTTGTTGAAGAGGGCACGCATAAGGTTGCGATCAACAATGAGCCGAGCTACTACACCCAGTACAAAGCAGGTCGCCGCGATACTGTGAAGTGGGTTAGAGCCAATAAAGCTGAGCGCGCTGATGTGCTACCAGAAAAAACGCGTGATGTGGTGACTCAGTTAAGCTACACCCGCGCAGAAAGCTACATCACGGTCGGTAAACCAACAGAAAAAGCGTTAGAAATTGAAGGCAAATTGCTAGAGCTAAAACCGCTGACTCACCCATCTGACATCATTGAAGGTGAAGCGGTGACGTTCCAGTTCTTCTTCGATGGCAAACCTCAACAAGGTGTGACGGCAGAGATCACGCGTGAAGGAACGTTGTATCGCAACCATCAAGAGCAAATTGACGTGGTGAGTGATAAAGACGGAAAAATTACTTTTACGCCAGACGTGGCAGGGCGCTACCTAATGAAAGCGAACTACAAAGGTGAGTTGAACAATCACCCATTAGCTGACAAAACCAGCGCGAATGTACACCTAACGTTTGAAACTCTACTCAACTAATCGAATTAGGCTCAGCAAGCGCTGAGCCATTTTGGAATCTACATGAACAACACTTCTATTCTTAAAGCTGCTCTGCTATTGGCTGGATTTTCTTCCTTTCATGCTTCTGCTCACTTTCCTCTAATGAGTTGTCATTTATCTCAAGATAAAGTGATTTGTGAAACTGGCTACTCTGATGGCTCAACCGCGATCGATTACGATGTCGAAATGTACGACTACGAAGATAACCTCATCGCCAAAGTTAGAACAGACAAGCGTTCTATTGCCGAGTTTTCTCATCCAGAGACTGATTTCTACTTGGTTTTCGATGCCGGTCATGAAAGCCCAGTTGAAGTGGATGTGGTTGAGCTGAAAGAGAAATGATCACACAAAAAGTTCGTCCCGATAACGGTAGCCGAGAAGGAAAATGGGTGGCACTTACCATCGCTGGTATTCTTGCTTGCGCCAGTGTTTTGATGCCTCTGCACCAAGTTGATTCTCCCCATTCTGAAGTGCTTTCTCATCAAATTCGAATCACGGACTTGCACCAAGAAGAGCTCGGTTTGATTGCCGAGCTAAAACTGGCGCATGAAGAACTGCGCGATTTACACGCAGAGTCCGGTACTTGGCCAGATACGGAAGAGATGGCGTCACTGTGGATTGCCCCCTTTGTTCAAGATCAAAACTGGAAGCGTAAAGGTTCGCATCAATGGCAGAGCATTGGTGACGGGATCTACTTGGGCATCAGACAGAGTGAGCAAGGGGCGGCTTCAATGATTCTAGATAGTCGTCAAAGCCACGCCGACATTTGGCTAATCGATGCCCATGGTTTTGCGCCAACCCCAACATTGAGCGAAGAAAGCCATCGCCATCAACAGGGGTGGCAACAGCTAATTCTCTCTTCCCCATCTTTTGCTCATCCTTCGCACACTTAACTCAATTCAAAGAATACATATTATGATCACACGTTCGCTTTTACGTTCCATGTTTGCAACTTGCGCTTTATTGGTCGCTAGCACGTCCAGTTTCGCGAGTGACAAAATGAAAATTGGTATCACGCTTCAGCCTTATTTCAGCTATGTGCACGCTGTTGTTGGTGACAAAGCGGAAATCTTGCCGCTGGTGGATGCTGGCTTTAATCCTCATAACTACTTACCGCAACCGAATGATCTAAAACGTCTCAATGAAATGGATGTCATCGTGGTGAATGGTATTGGCCATGATGATTTTGCATTGAAGGTGATCAACGCGTCGCAACGTGATGATCTCGTTGTCATTGAAGCCAACAAAGAAGTTCCGCTATTGCCAGCAATGGGACAATCAGTCGGGCAAGGCGCGGTGAATCCACATACGTTCGTTGGGCTCTCAACAACGATTCAAAAGGTTTATACCATCGCGAGCGAGTTGAGCAAGCTCGACCCTGAAAATGCCGATTTCTACCGTAAAAACGCGCGTCAATACGCCAAAACTTTTCGCATGATGAAACGTGATGCCATGTTGTCGTTGGGCGAATTGGACACGGCGGGTATGAAGGTTGCGACAACGCACAACGCATACGGCTACATTCTGCAAGAGTTTGGTGTGGATGTTGCCGCAGTGATTGAGCCAGCTCATGGCGTGGAGCCGAGCGCGAGCCAACTGCAAGAGACGATCGAGAAGATCAAACGATCTGGCATTGATGTGTTGTTTTACGAGCTGAATATGCCAAATCGCTTTGTTGATACCATCGAAGAAGCGACAGGAGTTAAGCTCTACCGTTTTTCTCACATGACGCATGGGGAATACGAAGCGAACAAAGTGGAAGTTGAGATGCGCGAAAACGTTGAGACCTTGATTGAAGCGATGAAGTTCGTGGCAAGCAAACACGCACAGGAGAAAGCGTAATGCTTGGTCCTTCTATCTCGATAGATAATTTAAGTCTCCAATACGGTGACAACGTGATATTGCAAAATGTCACGACAACCTTCGAGCCGGGCAAGTGCCATGTGATCATGGGTCCAAATGGTGGAGGAAAAACCTCGTTGTTGCGCTCCGTACTTGGACTTACGCCTTTTACTGGCCACATTTCCGTTCACTGGCCGAATAAGACTCACAATAAGCTTGGCGGAAACGTTGGTTATGTTCCTCAAAAAGCGATGTTTGAAGCCAGCTTACCGCTAACGGTGATGGATTTTGTGTTGCTGAACCAAACACGAATCCCACTATTCTGGCGCCGTAAAACCAAACAAACACAACGTGCGTTGGTGCAATTAGATCGCGTCGGCATGGCCGCTCGCTCAGATCGTCGTATGGGGCAACTTTCTGGTGGTGAGCAACAGCGTGTGTTGTTCGCTCAGGCTTTGTTAGATGACCCAAGCTTGTTGGTGTTGGATGAGCCTACAACAGGGATGGACGAGCAAGGTGTGCGTTACCTTGAAGGGTTGATACATGAAGTTGTCGCGCAGGGCAAAACGGTGTTAGCGGTTCATCATGATGTCACTGCGGTGCGTCGTTTGGATGCAGAAGTGCACGTTGTTAACCGTCAGATTGTGGCGTCCGGACACCACTCGGATGTTCTCAGCCCAGATCGTATTGAAACATTATTTAAGCACTACACAACCAAAGCGGAGGCGGCGTAATGGAGTGGTTACGAGCACTGGCGGTGAGTGGTGTAGACGCTGGATGGTTGAGCGACAGCTTTGCGTACGCTTTTATGGTGAACGCGATGGTCGCTGCGCTGATTTTGGGGCCGCTACTCGGTGGGCTGGGCACATTAGTGATTGCTAAGCGTTTGGCGTTTTTCTCCGAAGCAGTTGGCCACGCAGCACTGACGGGGATCGCTATTGGTGTTTTACTTGGTGAACCGCCAGAAAACCCAATCATAGGGTTGTTTAGCTTCTGCATGATCTTTGCGTTGCTGCTGCACTTCGTGAGAAATCGCACCAATGTACCTTATGACACGTTGGTCGGTGTATTTCTGGCGTTAGCTCTGGCGGTCGGGGCGGCGTTGCTGATGTACGTCGCACGTAAGATCAACATACACATGCTAGAAAACGTACTGTTCGGTTCGATTTTGACGGTGACCGATAGAGACATCACGTTGCTTGCAGTGAGCTGCTTGATCATCCTGCTGCTGCTGATTCCGACATTTAATCGCATTTTGCTCACGTGTATCAGCCCAGATATTGCTCGCGTGCGTGGCTTCAATACCAGCTTTTACGATTACCTATTCGTCATGATGATCACTTTAGTGACGATCGCCGCAGTGAAGATCATTGGTGCCGTGTTAGTGGGTGCGCTGTTATTGATCCCTGGTGCGACAGCTCGGTTGCTCACCAAGCGAATGGGAAGCTTTGTATTGCTTTCTTCTCTGCTTGCGACGGTTGCTTGCTTGGTTGGCACCATATTGCCAATGGAGCTCGACTTACCGGTGCCATCGGGCGCGTCGATCATCATTGTTTCCGCTGCTTTCTTCTTAACTGCAACGGTTTATCGAATTATTCGTAAAGCGTGATAACGCTTTTACCTACCCAACTTAAGTATCTCGACATGAAAATGAAAACTCTTACTTTAGGTTTAGGATTGATGGCGATGAGTACATTGTCATCATTGGCGATGGCCAAAGATATTTTAACCAGTACCCCTGTGACTTACATGCTGTCACAGCAACTGATGAAAGGAACGGGCGTGGAAACCACATATCTGCCTCCCAAACGCTATGGCATTGAACGCATGGCGAATTGGTTCGCCACTAAAGGTGCAAACCAAGTTTCAGAGGCAGGAAAGAGCGCAACCGTGGCTATTACCATGAGAGCCATTTGGGACCAAGACCCGACGTATGTCTACGCACGACAAGGCAACATTCGTTTGATCGAAATTGATGCGTCACAAGCGATTTCCCCTAGAGCTCAAGGCGTTGCGGCCTTAAAGCTGGAAGATGGAGCCACATCTAAATACGTTTGGTTGAACCCCAGTAATTTAATTCGTATGACAGCGATTGTCGGTGACGATCTGCAAAAGTTGTATCCGCAGTTCCAAGAGCAAATCCAAAGTAATCAACAAGCATTAATGCTTAGCGTGCGTGAGTTGATTAACCAACAACAAGCAGTGATATTTGAAAAAGAGATCGATTCAATCGTGTTGATGAGTGAATCACTAGAAGATTTTGCTTCAGGAAACCAACTTTTTGTCGTCAAACGTCAGTTCAAACCGGAGTTAGAATGGAGTGAAAAAGACAAACTATCTTTAAAAGCTCAGTTTGAACAAGATAAAACACTATGGTTGGTGACGGATAAAAAACCATCAAAAATCTTAACTTCTTTGGTATCACCGGATCGCATACTGCAAATTGATAATATTGACCGTTGGGGTAGTAAGGGTATCAAAACTGAGAAGCCACTCGCACGGTGGAAGATGTAACACGTAAAATGCCACAGAAGTAATGATAGGGAATGAAAAGTTCCCTATTTTTTTGTGGCGTAGATCAAGAATTGAGCACAAATAACACCAGTTGCATAAGAAAGTGTTTGTTTCATTTATATTTCATTACTACTTTGTTATCTGTTCGTTGCGAACGATTCAGTTTTATTCTGTTTTGAAACGAACCGGTACAAACAACTATACGGATGTTAACAATGAAAATGAAAACTCTAGCCGTTGCAGTGGCGGCACTAGCATGTGGTTCACAGGCCTTCGCAGCAGAAGTTTATAACAGCGATGGTACATCTTTATCGATTGGCGGTCACGTTTCTGTTGGCGTGGGTGAGTATTTCGAAGATGAAGTGAAAGTTCACCAAGTGTCTCCGCGTATCAACGTGGCGGGTAAAAAGGACATTGGCAACGGTGTTACTGTAGATGCAAAAGGTGAGTGGTCTTTAAACTACCTTAACGGTGGCGATCAGTCGTTCTCAACTCGTTTGGGTTACATCGGCGCAACTCATGAACAACTTGGTCGTCTTGTTGTTGGTACACAATGGTCACCATATTACGATGTTGGTGGCGTTGCGGATTTACCAATCGCATTTGCCAATGATTTCTTGTACGCAGATGGTTATTACGAGCTAGGATCTTCTCGTGCAGAGAAAATGGTTAGCTACCGCAAAGGTTTCCAGTTTGGTGAAGGTTTTGCTTTCAACCTAGGTTTAGGTTGGCAAGGTGAGCAAACTTCAAAGGCAACAACTTACGAGCAACGTGGTCAAATCGCACTTAGCGGTTCTGTAGCGGGCTTCGGTCTAGGCTACACGTACAGTGGCGGTGATGTGAAGAACGCAGCTCTAGGTACTAAAACAGCTGAATCACACCTATTCTCTGTAAATTACGGTGAGTACGGTTCTGGTCTATACGCTGCTGTTGTTTACGGTATGAATGAATACTTCTACGAGATGCTTGAAGACACATCTCAGCTTGAAGGTCTATTGGCGTACGGTGTAAATAACTGGACGTTCAGCGTTAACTACGAAGGCGTAGAAAACGACAAAGACAACAAGACAGTTAAGAGCGAAACAGCACTACAAGCTGAGTACTCAGTGACTCCTTCGTTCGTTACTTTCGTTGGTTACCAATTCGACCTAGGTAATGACTACAACAACGAAGAGAACGATTACTGGACTCTAGGCGCTCGTTACTACTTCTAATAAATAGGACAGTTTCTACTGCCTAAACACATTTATTGTGTTAACGCCTACTCGTTGTGAGTAGGCGTTTTTCTTTCCGCTTTGGTGGTGATTTCCCCCTAAGCAGGTGGAATGAGGTTTAGGCTTAAATTGCTTCTCTGCTTCGAGAATGTGTCCAAACAAAAATGCCCGCAGTGTGCGGGCATTTTTATGAGTGGCGTGTATATGCTTATTTTTTATCGAGCAAGTCGAGGAAGAACGCGTACTCCAATGCATCTTCTTTCAAACGTTTGAATCGGCCAGATGCGCCGCCGTGTCCTGCTTCCATATCGGTTTTGAACAACAAGACGTTATCGTCGGTTTTCATTTCACGAAGCTTGGCTACCCACTTCATCGGTTCAAAGTACTGCACTTGAGAGTCGTGTAAGCCTGTTGTCACCAACATGTTCGGGTAGTTTTGCGCTTTGACGTTGTCGTAAGGCGAATAACTCAACATGTAGTCATAGTATGTTTTATTGTTCGGGTTACCCCATTCATCATACTCATTCGTGGTGAGTGGAATCGATTCATCAAGCATCGTTGTAACAACATCGACAAATGGAACATGTGCGCCAATACCGCGATACAGCTCAGGGGCTTGATTAATAATGGCACCCATCAATAAACCGCCCGCGGATCCACCAACGGCGAAGACTTGGTCTTTCGCGCCGTAGCCTTGCTCAACCAAACCTTTAGTCACATCAATAAAGTCGTTGAAGGTATTCTGTTTGGTGAGTTTTTTACCATCTTCATACCAAGGTCGGCCTAGCATTTCAGAACCGCGAATGTGAGCGATTGCAAATACAAAACCACGGTCCAACAGACTTAGTCGTGCAGAGCCGAACGTCGGTTCGATGGTCGCACCGTAAGAGCCGTAACCGTATTGGTAAAGCGGATTTGTACCATCTTTCTTAAACAAGTCCTTACGATACACCAGTGACACAGGGACCTCTTTTCCATCACGTGCTTTGATCATGATGCGCTCTGATTGGTAGTTATCCGCATCAAAGTCACCCAATACAGGTGTCTGCTTCATGATTTCAGATTCGCCCGTTTTCAGATCGAAGTCGTAGTAGGTTCCTGGAGTAGTCAAGCTACTGTAGTAAATGCGAACTTTTTTGTTATCCAGTTCGAAGTTGCCTGTTAAGTATGCCGCGAACGCATCGTCATTAAATGTGAGCGGGAATTCTTTTCCTGTTGAAAGCTGACGCACAGTGACGCTCGCTAGACCGTTAGAGCGCTGCTCATAGACGAGGTGGTCATCGAATAGCTCGAAGTCAACAAGTTGAGTATTGTCGTCTGCGGCAATCACATCTTGCCATTTAGAACGATCGTGCATCTCCTCTTGCTTAACTTTCATCAAACGGAAGTTGACGGCTTGATAGTTGGTATAAATGTAATACCAATTGTCTAGCTTGGAAATGCTGTATTCAATGCCATCTTCACGAGGGTAGAACGGTTCCGCCTTCGCTTTAGGATTGTTCGCATCGATGATGGAGACGCCGCTGGTCTCTGTACTCGAATGCCAAATGTAAACCTCGTCACCATCTTTGCTTTTGCTTAGTGAGGTGTAATAGGCGCTGTCGGTTTCTTCAAAAATCAGCTCATCGCTGCTTTGTGGTGTGCCTAATACGTGACGATAAACTTGATAGCCTAGCAAGGTTTGTGGATCTTTTTTGATGTAATAGAACGCGTTGTTGTCGTTCTGCCATGCGACAGCGCTTGACGCCCCTTCAATTTCATCTTGTAAGTAATTACCTGTGGTCAGATCTTTAATCTTAATGGTGTAAACACGGCGGCTTAATGTATCTTCGCCATACGCCAATAAGTTTTCATTCGGGCTGACGTACAGGCCACCAATACTGAAAAATTCATGCTCTTTCGCAAGTTCATTGACATCTAAGATGACTTGTTTGTCTTTACCAGCAAAATCTTTCGCTCGAAGATGAACTTCGTATTCGTTATCTCCGGTAACTTCACTTGAGTAGAAGTAGTTTCCTTTACGCACAGGAACGGAGTTGTCGTCTTTTGCTATGCGACCTTTAATTTCTTCAAATAGCTCATTTTGAAGAGTTTCAGTGTGCTTGAGAACGGTTTCCGCATACTGATTTTCTTGCTCTAGGTGCTGCAAAATTTCTGGATCTTTACGCTCGTCGTCACGCATCCAGTAGTAGTTATCAACGCGAGTATCACCATGATTGGTCATCGCGTGAGGGATTTTTTTTGCAACCGGGGCTTGAGTTTGCTGAGCAACGATCTGTGATTGGGAATATTGAGTCATGGTTGGAGTTCCTTGATTGCTGCATCCGGCGATAAGCGCGACCGATACGGCCAACGTAGTTAAAGTGAAACGCATCTGTTTATCCTTATATTTTATACCTAAGTTGCCTCATCCTGAGGGTATGGACTTTGGTTTCATTGAGAGTTTTCAGGCTGGTCACGCTTTTGTTTTAGAGAGCAGAAATGTGGTTCGAGAAGTGAATACTCTCACCATTTCTGAACGGCTCATTGTTGTGACCTGTTGGCTTGAAAACGCATTGTGTAAGCAACTGTTATTTTTAACAAATATCACTTCTAAAGTTAAATCATTCTCATCAATAAATAGACGGAGTGTGATATGAAAAAAGGGACACACTATTTCGTGCGTCCCTTTTCAATGCGTTGGTCAGATTGAAATGTCGGTTAAATGACTTGTGGCATTTCGTTTGAGTGATCGTGCGCTCTGTGTACCCACAATAGACCAAGCATCGCGACAATTGACATTGCCATCATCAAAACACCAAGCGGCATTTGGTTATGCGCTGGGAATAGCGATGCAAGCAAGGTTGCAATACCGGCGCCCAAGTTCTGCATACCACCCAGAGTCGCACCAGCTGTCCCCGCGTGGTAAGGGAACGGAGCAATTGCGCCTGTTGTTGCCGCAGGGAACAGAATGCCCGCACCTAGGAAATAAATAGTTGCGCCACCAATTAACGTCAGTGCAGTTGTTACGCCAAACAAGCCTGGGATTAATACGACGGCTGAACCGATAAAGATCGACACCAAACCAACATTTAGCGCACGACGCTCAGAGCGACGCTGCGCGATATAGCTAGACAAACCTGCTCCCACTAAGTAGCCCGGGATCGGCAAGATAAACAGCAAACTTACAGTAGTGGCTGGTAATGCCAATACACCACCTAGTAATACCCCAGCAGCTGCTTCGAACACACCTACGCCGGCAAACGTCGCAACTAGGCAGATTAAAAAGCCTTGGAAGCGGCGGTCAGACAGAACGTGCTTGTAGCTTTTTGCCACTGGTTCGAACTTGCGTTTCTCTTTTGGCAGAGTCTCTATCATGCTGGTCATCATGGTAATCACCACCGCGATGCCGAACAGGGCTAGAAATAGGTAGCTAGAGCGCCAACCAAATGCTTCTGTTAGGTAGCCGCCAAGTACTGGTGCCATGAGTGGTGAGAAAATCACGCACATGCTGATCAAGCTGTTTGCACGATGCAGCTCAGCACCTTCAAAGCAGTCGCGAGTTAGAGTTCGTGACATCGCGCCGCCACAACCGATCCCCAAACCTTGAATGAAGCTACCAGCCAAGAACCACTCAAATTGGTGTGCAAATAGCGCCACCAAAGTACCTAGGATGTAGATAAGTAGACCGATAATAATGATCGGTTTACGACCTAAGCGGTCTGATAGCGTACCGTATGCAAATTGAGACAAGCCATATGGGATCAGGTAACAAGCCATCACTGCTTGAAGTGATGACGCAGATACCAAAAACTCACCCGCCATATGACCGATTGAAGGCACGTACATTGTCTGGGTCATTTGACCCACGGCAGTCAATATTGCGATTAAAAAGGTAAGTTTCGCTAATGGAAACGAGGCAGACATTTGCGTATCTCTCCAAAAAATTTAAGACGTAAAAACCCTTAGCTCTCCAAGTCGAAGTGCCAATTTATTGCTGGTGTTACGGGGTTATTTGCGCGAGATATTAGTGCTTGCCTATACAATTAGCAATCTAAAAGTGTGAACTTGAGCAAGATAAAAATCTATGATTTGGATTAGAAAAACTAATCTTTATTTTGTGGGGGGAAACGCATGATGCCATTTCCTCAATTAAGGGGAGGTTTCTATGTCGATTCGACATATGGTTATTGCTAGATCATTGGTTCTACTGATAAAAACAGTAGATGAGAAAGTACCAATCTTTAGTGTGGGAAAAAGAGATTTTAGGTGAGGAAAAGGCTTAACAAGCCGCGATAAAGAAAAAGGGAGCCGAAGCTCCCTTAGAAATGATTATGTCTATTCGCGGCCAGATGCGTATGCGTAAAGCATTTCTAGCGCAATGGTTGCTCCCGCTAGTGCGGTAACATCACTGTGGTCATATGGAGGCGATACTTCTACAACATCCATACCCACGATATTCATGCCGGCTAAGCCACGAATAATTTTCAGCGCTTTGTCTGAGTTCAAGCCACCACAAACTGGTGTACCTGTTCCCGGTGCAAAGGCTGGATCCAAGCAGTCGATGTCAAAAGTAACATACACAGGCTTGTCTGCGACGGTGCGACGAATCTCTTCTAAGATCTCGTTCACCGACATGTCATTCGCTTGCATCGCATTAATCACATTGAAGCCGTGATCTTGCTGTTTGTACTCGGTACGAATACCGATTTGTACTGAGTTCTTCGCTGAGATCAAACCTTCTTTCGGCGCATGGTAGAACATCGTACCGTGATCGTATGAACTGCCATTTGCGTAGGTATCCGTATGAGCGTCAAAGTGTATCAAAGCCATTTGACCATGATGCTTTGCGTAAGCACGTAGGATAGGCAGTGTGATGAAGTGGTCACCGCCCAATCCCAACATGGTTTTGCCGCTTTTTAGAATTTCACTGGTTGCCGCCTCTAGACGGTAAGTGAAATCTTCCGCATCACCGCAATCGAACACAAGGTCGCCCGCGTCGATCACTTTCAGTTTATCCAATACGTTGAAGTCCCAAGGGAACTTCTTACCTTCCCATGCCAAGTTGACTGAGGCACGGCGAATTGCATCTGGACCCATGCGTGCGCCTGGACGACCAGATGTAGCCATGTCCAGAGGAACCCCTAGCACCACAACGTCTGCGTCTGCCGATACCGGATTACGAATGTACGGTAGACGTAAAAACGACATAGAGTTGGAGTAAAGCGAATAATCGGTTTTAGTAAACAAATCATTCATATCAGAAGTCCTCTAAATAGGTGTATCCCGCTAGACCTTGTTCTAGTTCTGCTAGGATTTGTGCTTGTTCATTGGCTTCAACTCGTTGGGAAACCAATTGTTTGTAATTGTCACGAATCGCATCCACGTCGATATGAACGTAGCGCATCATGTCTTCTACACTATCACCTTCATTGATGTAACTGATCTCAAATTGACCGTGTTCATCAACATTGACTACTGCACTATGGGTGTCGCCAAATAGGTTGTGCATGTCACCAAGGATTTCTTGGTATGCGCCTACTAGGAAAAAGCCCATTAGGTACGGTTTGTCTTTGCTCCAAGCTGGTACAGGTAGCGTGCTCTCGATGCCTTGACCATCAACGTAGTGATCGATCGCGCCATCAGAGTCACATGTGATGTCCAACATCACAGCACGACGCTCTTCCGCATCGCCAAGACCAGAAAGTGGCAGAACAGGGAACACCTGATCAATACCCCAAGCATCTGGTAGAGATTGGAAGAGAGAAAAGTTCACGAAGAACTTATCTGCAAGACGTTCGCTCAACTCGTCCAGAATCGGACGGTGGAAGCGATTCTTAGTGCTCATCTTGCGGCTTAGTTCGAAGTAAATACGCAGTGACAGTTGTTCTGCCCATGCACGTTGCTCCAAGTTAAGCACGCCAGTTGCGAATTGAGAGTGTACCTCTGCCAAATCACTTTGGGTATCGTTGTAGATCTCAATTAACGCACGAGCGTCTGTACCATCTTGTAAGTTTTCCCAGTTTCGCCACATGTTCTGTAGCAAGAGTGGTGCATCTACGCCCAGTTCATGCACTTCTTCCGGTTGGTATGTTTCGGTACCAATTACGTTCGAAATCAATACAGCGTGGTGTGCTGTCAGTGAACGCCCGGATTCAGAAATGATCACTGGCATTGGTTGTTCGTATTGCTGACACACATCGCCCACTGTGTTGACGATATTACGCGCGTACTCTGCAAGGCCGTAGTTCATCGAGTTCGATGATTGGCTGCGTGTGCCGTCGTAGTCGACTGCCAAACCGCCGCCCACATCGAAGTATTCGATGTTTGCACCCAGTGCGCGTAGTTCGCAGTAGAAACGAGCAGATTCGTTCACACCATTACGTACGTCACGGATGTTTGCCATCTGTGAGCCAAGGTGGAAGTGAACCAATTGCATCGCATCTAGGCTACCTTCGCGTTTCAGACGTTCAATAACGCTGAGCACTTGCGATGCAGACAAACCAAACTTCGATTTTTCACCGCCACTTGCTTGCCATTTCCCTGCACCTTGAGAGGCGAGGCGAATGCGCAAACCAAGGCGCGGTTTTACGCCCAAGCTTTTCGCTTCTTCTAGCACCAGATCCAGCTCAGAAAGCTTCTCTAGTACGATGAATACTTTGTGGCCTAGCTTTTCACCGATCAGTGCAAGACGCACATACTCACGGTCTTTGTAGCCGTTACACACGATCACGGAGCTGCCTTGTTGAGCCAATGCAAGTACTGCCAACAATTCTGGCTTGCTACCCGCTTCAAGACCAAGCTGTTTGGTTTCTAGTTGAGCTTGGCTCGCTAGAATTTCATCCACCACTTCACGTTGTTGGTTTACTTTAATTGGGTACACCAACAGGTATTTGTTTGGATATTGGTATTCTTCAATTGCTTGGTTGAAAGCGTGGCAAATTCCATGCACACGTTGGTGCACGATTTGCGGGAAGCGCACTAATACAGGCAGATTTAACTGCTGCGCTTCTAGCTCATTTACAATGGCACTGAAAGGGATTTGATGTGCACGATCACTACGAGGTGATACGTAAACCTCGCCTTGGTCATCAATACCGTAGAAACCTTGGCTCCAGTAGTGAACGTTGTAGTCCGCGCGGATGCGGTCTAATTTAGTTGCTTTTTCCAACTCGATTCTCACAAAAATGTACTTAAATCCTTAATTAATTAGAAGGAAAAGTACAAAAAAGCAAATCATGAGGTATTAACCTCATACCCTGACACGAACTCCGTGTGCGCGCATTAACGGATAAAAGTGCCTCTGAGTCTAATGATTAAAATCTATCATCTCGATTATGATTTGTTGTCGTAGTTGGGTGTGAACATTTGTTTACCGGAGCGTAGATTCTGCTGTTATAGTTGGTCTGACCAGCAAGGAAGCGGTCATGAAAAATCTCACTCAAATAAGGACATATTTTGCAGCTGCACAGAATTCAGGGATACATTCAGACCATGTATCTCGCCGAATATCCCGATAAATTAATGTTGCTTGATGGTGCAAGTCGAGCAGACATTCCTCACCTTAAAGATTTTATTGAACATCAACTCCATCGCCCTTTTTCTGACCTAAAGTTGGTCGTTGTCACTCATATGCATCCAGACCACGCTGGTGGCGCGCACAAGCTGCGTGATTTGACTGGATGCAAAGTGTTAGCAGCAAAGCGAGAAAGCCAGTGGTATGACGGTGTAGATGGTTGGTTAATGCATTTAACCGATTTGATGTTGGCGCGCTGGATGGCGAACCGGATGCGTAAACCAAAGCGAAACCTGTGGTATTCGCGCAAGCTAAAGCCCGATATCGAACTCATCGATGGTGAGTGTATTCCGGGGTTTGATGATTGGCAGGTACTAGAAACGCAAGGACATACCGATAGAGATCTGTCGGTTTATCATTCTGAACAAGATGTATTGTATGTGGCGGATTTGATGGTGCAGGTTAAGAAGCATCTTATTGCGCCGTTTCCCATATTTCATCCAAACCAATATCGCCAATCGTTAAAGCGCGTGTTTGAAATGAATCCGCAATGTTTGCTTTTGGCACATGGGGGAGAGGTGACTTTTGATGAGAAAGCGTATCAGCACATTCTGCATACTGCGCCGACTAAGCCGATGACCCATTGGCGAGTGACAAAAGTTAAAGCGAGGGGATTGTTGTTTGCGCTATTTCGTAGGAAGTAGATGAAGGCAAAGCCAGACGAGTGATGCTCAACAAAAACGTTCGATCACTCATCTGAAGCTACGGGGTTAAGACGCCAATAAGTGAGATTGGCTAGGGTCTACCAGCACTTTGTCTGCCATACCCTGACGACCTAACAACATCATGTAAGTCATTTTTTCACGGTTAGTCAGCGTAATGTCGATTGGCCATTCTTGGTCGCCCAAACGTAGCATCGTGGTGATGACGCAGCGGTGCTCAAAAGTACCGTTCGAAGACTTAACCTTGCGGTTTGCCTTTAGCTTCGCTGTGCAGCGAACCACTTGTTCTAAGTGATAAACATCCGGGTGTAGATCGAATGCAACGTAAGACTGACCATCTTTTTCAAAGCAATCAATGTTATCTACATGCAATGAAGATGTTTGTGCGCCCGTATCAATACGCGCTTCAAGGTGAGTAATCCCTAACTCTGGCAAGCAAATAGCTTCGGCATTCCCAATGATCATTTTCTGATTCATAGTGTCATCCTAGCGACGAGTAACAAGAGAGCCGGATTTTGGCTCTCTTGTGCGTTAAACAAAAATCAACCTTTACCGCGAGTACGGTTTGAATTTGGCTTAGCGTTTTTCTCGATAAAATCGAAGATCATACCAGCAACGTCTTTACCTGTTGCTAGTTCGATGCCTTCTAGGCCAGGTGAAGAGTTCACTTCCATCACCACTGGACCATTTTTAGATTGAAGGATATCCACACCACAAAGGTTCAAGCCCATCACTTTCGCTGCATTTACAGCGGTTGCGCGTTCTTCTTTGCTTAAGCGTACGAGTTGCGCAGAACCGCCACGGTGAAGGTTCGAACGGAATTCGCCTTCTTTTGCTTGGCGCTTCATTGCAGCAATAACTTTGTTACCGACAACAAAACAGCGGATGTCCGCGCCTTTTGCTTCTTCGATAAACTCTTGCACCATGATGTTTGCTTTCAAACCCATGAATGCTTCGATCACACTTTCTGCCGCTTTATTTGTTTCAGCAAGTACAACACCGATGCCTTGAGTACCTTCTAGCAATTTAATGACTAGAGGTGCGCCACCAACGTTTTTGATCACGTCCTGAATGTTGTCAGGGTGGTGAGCAAAGCCCGTGCGCGGCAAACCGATGCCTTTACGTGATAGCAATTGCAATGAACGCAATTTGTCACGAGAGCGGCTGATCGCTACAGATTCGTTGACACAAAATGTGCCCATCATTTCAAACTGACGCACAACAGCAGTGCCGTAGAAAGTGATGGATGCACCGATACGTGGAATAACAGCATCGTATTGCGGCAATTCTTCACCCTTATAGCGGATCATAGGGTTGTTGCTCGTAATGTCCATATAACAGTGCAGAGTGTCGATAACATCGATTTGATGCCCACGCTCTTCACCCGCCTGTTTTAGGCGCATGGTTGAATATAAATTCTCATTACGAGAGAGAATAGCAATACGCATGGCAATTCCTTAGTAAGTCAGTACCAAATTAAAATATAAGTATAGAGTATAGAATGTAGTAGGCAGGTGATCATGGTATGACATAACCTACTTACTTCAACGATTTAGAAGTGTGGTTGAACAACCACGTCGTCAGAGGTGCGCACCTTAGGTTTTTTTGTTACAAGTTTAAAACGAAAAAAAGCATTCGTTACGACAAAAATTATTTGTCGATTTATCGCGCCTTACAGCGATTGTGTGTCAATAGTTTAGCGAATAAAACCAGTGAAAAAATCATGGGCATTGAGTTTGAAATTCGCGCAAAAAACGCGCGGATTTACTTGCGCAAGGCCATGCATATTGGCGTTATTGGAACAAAAATCACAACAGAAAAGATTTTTTAGCCACTATAAATTTTACGAAACTTATACAAAAGGTGGTCTTAACCAATGCCCCCCCCCACTTTCTTTGCGAAAGACGCTTATTTCCCAATGATGCCTGATAACACCTCTTTTATCGTGGTATAGCGCAGCGGTAATGTGCGCCCCCGTTTTTTGACTAAATACAAATCCTCATAAACAGTTTGTTTTAGCTGCGCGACGTGCAATTCTTCTCTATTTGGAAAGCTTTCTACTGCACTTTGAGGCAACACCGTAAATCCCAATCCTTTGCTAACTGGCAATAATATTTGGCTTAATTGATTGACGAAGCCCGAAAGCGGCATGTCACTCATTTTTATCTCTTTTAATTGTGGCTCTGCACATTGGTCAAAAAACAACGTCATATAGTGCTCGGCATCGGGATGGCCAATAACACCGCATTTTTGCAAGATCTCAGGCGTTAAGGGCTCGGCTTTATATGCGTGGGGAAGGATCAAGCACAGCGCTTCTCGACCGATTCGTTCGCTTTGGTAGTGGCTTTTGTTTGGAGCATCAGTCACGATGCCGATATCAATACGGCCTTCAGAGATACCATTAAGAATAGATTGGTTTGGCGCGGCTTCTAAGTGGATGGACAAACTAGGATATTGCGTTTGTTGCTCTAATAGCGGGCCGTAAAGCATGAGGGCCAACGCACCGGAACAAGCGAGTTTACAATGGCCAGAATAGGCATCATCAAAGCTGAGTTCTTCTAGTAAGCTTTTTTCGCGCTCCTCTAGCTCCAACGCATAGGCGTAAACCATACGACCTTGTTCGGTGAGCTCGAAACTTTTGTTCTCACGTTTAATCAAGGCATGCTGACAACTTTGCTCTAACTTCTTGATGTGTTGGCTAACACCGGGTTGAGTCATGTAGAGCTTTTCTGCGGTTTGCGTAAAGTGGCCGACTTCGACCAGAGTCTTAAACGTGTGTAACCAAACGGGATTAAGCATAGTGCGTGATGTGCTGTGAGCTTGCTAAGAGACGTTGAGAAAATAATAGCATGGCACTGCCCGAAATAAATCGGCCGAAGTGATTTGGGGTGGTTCGCGAATGGTAAATAGCAAACAAAATAAAACCCCGCCTGATTTCCCAGACGGGGCTTATTCTCTTTCGCAGCAATCCAGCTACTAATAGGTGCTCCCTGCATCTATCCTTGATTGTGGCTAAGTCCTTTAACCGAGTTCCTTGTTCATCGCCTTCCTAGCGGTGTCCATTCTTGCCTATCATCCTGACGGGCGAACTCTATCCTAGAGCTTAACTACATCCTTGCTGATAACTCATCCTAAGCTACCAAATCTTCATCCTGAAGATACCTAGTCCATTAGGCTTTTTTCCTGTTCCCGCCAACATCCTGTCGACACAATCAGTATTGATGTTTTGCTGATTACTCTCAATCAGCTAGGTAAAAAAACTTTGGCAGCGAATATTATGAAAAATACTATAAGTTTTAATTTACAATTGGTTATATACATTTTTTGATTTTATCTTAGTCAAAAATGGTCGTTTTTCTTACATCGCTTGTGAGAGATCTCGCACAAGGTGTCGAGCAAATGTCCGAATTGGCGTCGTTTTTATCCTGTTTAAGAATTTGCTCAAGATCACAACTCGATTTGTAACCATAAAATTTGGCGATGGTGTTAGGTGGGATTTCTATTTCTCTGATAGCGAATTTTGCCCATTCATCGCGTGTCTTGTGCAAGATTTGGCGTAGCTTGATAGTGAAGTGGCTCATAAAAGCTTCCTTAGTTAGCTTGTCTTTACAAGGCAAGAATAAGGAGAGGGGCAACACCAAGTTGATAGTATGCCGTTTAATATCAATACTATTTCGGCGTGATGAAGATTATGTCGGCAATACTGATATTATTTGAGCGTGAAACAATACTATCTTGTGGAGTAGCCAATGGCGCACATCGAAAAAGTACCGCAGAGACCAGGTTTTTCTTGGCGCTATCGTCGCATTGATGAGGTAGAGAAAGAGTACGACCTCCATTTTCACGATGATGTGTTTGAGTTGGTCATCCATCGACACTTCACTGGCAGTTTGCATATTGGTCATCACGAATTAGAAGTGACTCACAACCAAATGCTATTGATCGCGCCTGGTGTGCCTCATTCAATTCACTCCACATTGGTCGAAAGCAAGTGCGAGACTCATGTGATTTGGTTTAAGCGTGAGTGGATTGCCAATTTGATGTTCTATTGCGCAGAGCTTAGAAAGCTTGACCCGCTTTTAAAGGCGGCCAATAAAGGTGTGGTGTTTTCTGAACGGACAGCTCAGCACGTGGTGGATCTTCTGCATGAGCTCATGACGTTTCCTGCAATGGAGCAACTATCGAGATTTCTCCATGTTTTGTCTCTGATTGCTCACGATGAAGGAGCAAAAACACTGATGACTCACTCATACTTATCGATGAGTGAACACGAGCTACAGGAAAGAGAGCGCGTGGCAAGTGTTAACGCGTATCTCGAACAACACTTTGCAACTAAGGTGACGCTCGCAGACTTGGCGAACTACTTATCGCTGAGTGAAAGTGCGGTCACAAGATTGTTTCAAAAGCACTTTAAAGAGCCGTTTAGCCAACGTCTAATGAAATTGCGGATCAATCATGCCGCAGATTTGCTGCAATCTACGTCGTTGCCGATTGGGATTGTGTTTGAGCGAGTCGGATATCGTAATCAAGCCCTGTTTAATCGCCACTTCAAAACGTACAAAGGACTAACACCACGCGACTACCGCCAGCATTATCAGCAGCGAATTCAGCCTTAATGGGAATGGTATGCAACTGCTAGTAAGAACGTGAAAAGAGTTACTCGACGGAAAGTGATGTGCAATTGGTATATTACTTGCAAAGTTTTTCAGGAATCATTATTAAGATTCAATGACAGTTAATTTAGGGAACTTGATTGCCATTTTTCTGTCATATCTCGTGAGTAATTTGACCGTGTCAGGAAGGTAATAATCGGTTTTAGGTGTCAAAAATGGCTGCAATAGAACCGTTTTTATCATTATGTTGTGAAATGAGTCACGGTTAAATAATTGGTTCCCTTATAGATTGAAGGGGATAAAAAACCTTAGACAATAAGCTCATAAAGAGCGTTACTTATAGAAGATGAGGGAGATTACTATGAAAAAAATGAGAAGAGCTCAGCTACATCGTGTTCGCATCCAGTACTGGAAAGATACGAAAGAAGCAACAGCTAAGAAATCATAGTTAACCATACTCGAAGTCCTTGAGCTGGCAATAGAATTCAAACGTTCTCTACGCATTGCCAGCTCCAAACACCACCAACACTTCAAATCTAATTTTAAATTCAGTTTCATCACCCATAAAAAAAGCCAGTCCGAAGACCAGCTTTCTCTAACGTATTTGCTTGCCTGCTATTACAGGTAGTTTGCGTCAAGCAAGTCGCCAGCTTTCGCGCTTTTCACTTCTGGACGAGCTTCTAACCAAGCAACGACTTGTGCTTTTTGCTCTTCTGTCGCGCTACCGTAACGTTCTGTAGAACATAGGAAGCCTTCAAATAGCTCCAGACCGCCGCCGCCAAAGCATAGACCTAGAGTATCAATGTAGTCGATAAAGTCATCAACGAATGCATCGTAACGGTCGAAGTCGTTGATGTCTGTTTCACAGCTGATTTCGAAACCTAGGATTGCGAACTCACCTAAGAACAGCTTTTTACGGATACGACGGTTCTTGTTATCGATTTTGTCTAATTTCATGATTCTCTCTCGTAGATGATTTGAGTACGTACACCTTATACCTTCTATCAGACTTTAGCCCAAGAAAAATCAGAATGAAGCGATACAGTTGGCGATTATGTAATCAAACCTAAGGATAGGTTGGCGTTGTGCACGATTTTTGAGCTCTGGAGTGTTGCATTGCTCGCTGTGGGAAGTGAGAGAGGAGGAATATATGAAGAGTCGATAGGGATACGGAGTTGCCGTGTCTCGTTTATTGAGTGATCACATCATTGAAATACAAGTTTCATATAGATTGAGCATTTCTGTCATTTTTCTTCTCCAAACTTCTTGCCGTTCAACAATTTATTCACTAACTATAAGATCGGGAAAGTAAAAATGAGCAAGGAAACCTTCGACGCAACGCGTTATAACCAAAGCGATAACAAGCCTTTTGAAGAAGTACTAGAAGCGAGTCTATCTCGTCGTAGCATCTTAAAAGGTGGCCTTGGTATCAGCGCAATGACTGCGTTTGGTGCTTTTGGATTGGCGGGCTGTAATTCTTCGAGCTCTGGCACGTCGGCAAGTAACGGTTCTGGCGTTTCGAAAGCGGTACTTAACTTTGACTCAATTCCTGGCTCGTTGACTGATGCCGTTTCTATTCCACAGGGTTATACCGCTCAGGTACTAGTACCTTGGGGTACACCGCTGAATGCTCAAGGCAGCGCGTGGAAAAATGATGGCAGCAATACCAGCTCAGACCAACTTAACGCGTTGGGCATGCACCATGATGGCATGCACTTTTTCCCATTAAATGACAGTACGACCGACGGCCTTCTTTGCATCAACCATGAATACATTGATACATCAGCACTGCATCCAAACGGTCCAACAGTTGCGAATGGCGTTCGCACAATAGTTGATGAAGTTCGCAAAGAGATTAACGCTCACGGCGTTTCCGTTGTTCGTATTCAGCTAGAAGACAATATGTGGAAATTGGTGGATACCGATCCGCTTAACCGCCGATACACTGGTGCGACAGTGATGGATTTATCTGGCCCAGTCGCTCACACGGCGCTTACTGTGACGCGTTTTTCGCCTGATGGCAGCCAAGCTCGTGGTACGTTAAACAACTGTGGCAACGGCTATACGCCGTGGGGCACTTACCTCACGTGTGAAGAGAACTGGCCCGGTTACTTCGTTAATACGGGGACTCGCACAGAAGAACAAGATCGTATTGGTGTGGATGATAAGAGCACGCGCTACTTGTGGGAAACATTGGCAGGTAACGCAGAAGAGCGTTTAGATGAGTTCACGCGTTTTAATGTTGCACCAACAGGCACCAGCTCTGCGGACGATTACCGTAACGAAGCGAACGGCCATGGCTACATTGTAGAAATTGACCCATATACCCAAAACTCTCGTGCGAAAAAACGTACCGCGCTTGGTCGCTTCCGCCACGAAGGTTGTGCTTTCGGTAAGCTAGAAGCAGGCAAACCCGTAGTATTTTACTCAGGTCATGATTCTCGTTTTGAATACCTTTATAAGTTCGAATCTACAGCGACTTGGGATCCTGCTGATGCAAATCCTGCGAATCGCTTGGCGACGGGCGACAAGTACATGGACGAAGGCACACTTTACGTTGCGCGTTTCAATGAAGACAGCACAGGTACTTGGTTGCCGCTAACGCTTGATAGTGTGACGACATCTGGTGGTACGCTTGCTGATCATTTTAACTCGTTAGCGGAAGTTATCATTAATACGGCTGGCGCGGCTGACCTTGTTGGCGCAACGCCAATGGATCGTCCTGAATGGTGTTCGGTTGACCCGTTCACAGGCTCTGTCTATCTCACGCTAACCAATAACACGCGCCGCACAGACGAAACGAATCCAGCAAATCCGCGCTTAAACAACAAGTTTGGTCACGTTATTCGTTGGGATGAAGGCACTTCTGCGACAGACTTTACTTGGGATATCTTTGTCTTTGGTTCGCCTGCAAATGGTGATGCAGACACAAACCGTTCTGGCTTGAATGAGTTTAACCAGTTTGCAAGTCCAGATGGCTTGGCATTTGATGGTCGCGGTATTCTTTGGATTCAAACTGATAACGGCGCAGATGAAGTCACGTCTTACACCAACGACCAAATGCTGGCGGTTGTACCATCTAAACTCACGAATGAAAATGGCGATCAAGCAGTGATCGGTGCAGACAACCAAGCAGAGCTGAAACGCTTCTTTGTTGGTCCAAACGGTTGTGAAGTGACAGGCTTTACCATTAGCCCAGATTACAAATCGCTATTTGTAAACATTCAACACCCTGGTAACTGGCCATACAGTGATGATGCCGCGCAAGAAACTCCGGCTGGAACTACAGTTCGTCCTCGTGCTGCAACCGTTGTGATTCGTCGTGAAGATGGTGGCGAAATAGCGGTTTAATCTCATCGTGTATTAAGACCTTAAAACTCAAGCCCTGCAATTGCAGGGCTTGATGTTTAGGCTTGTGTTTCGCTGTCATTCACATATGTGCGTTAGCGTTTTAACGAACCACCTGCGGTACGAATCACATCCTGATACCAGTAGAAGCTCTTTTTGCGTTTACGTTCTAAAGTGCCTTGTCCATCATCGTGACGATCAACGTAGATATATCCGTAACGCTTGCTCATTTCTGCCGTTGAGTTGGCTACTAAATCAATCGGCCCCCAACTGGTGAAACCCATTAATTCCACGCCATCAAGAATGGCTTCGTGCGCTTGCACTAGGTGATCGTTGAGGTAGGCAATGCGGTAGTCATCTTGAATTTCGCCATTTTCGTCAAATTCATCTCTCTCTCCCAAACCATTTTCCACGATAAAGAGCGGCTTTTGGTAGCGATCGTGCAAGAAGTTCAACAAAATACGCAGACCTTTGGGATCGATCAACCAGCCCCATTGGCTCTTTTCCAAATATGGATTTGGCACGCTCTCAACAATATTGCCGACTTCCTTCTGTTTCGGATCCGCGCTCGCACAGCCACTGGCGTAGTAGCTAAAGGAGATAAAGTCGACACTGGCCGAGGCGATGTCTTCTAAATCGCCGTCTTCCATCTGGATCTCGATGCCATTTTCATGGAAATAGCGCTTCATATAACCAGGATACTGACCACGAGTTTGCACATCACCGAAGAACAACCACTTGTTGTTTTCATGCATGGCGGCTAACACATCATCAGGGTTACAAGTGTATGGGTAGTTCATGGCACCCAGTAACATGTTGCCGATTTTGCCATTCGGTACAATTTTCTGGCACAGCTTCACTGCTTTAGCATTCGCCACCAATTGACGGTGAATCGCTTGGTAAATCTCTTGCTCTGTTGCGTCTTCTGGCAAACCAACCCCAGTAAATGGTGCATGCAGAGACATGTTGATTTCGTTGAAGGTAAGCCACAGTTTGACCTTATCTTTGTAGCGTTCTAACACGGTTTTAGCGTAACGCTCGAAAAACTCGATCACTCGACGATCGCCCCAACCACCATAATTCTCAACCAAGGCGTAAGGCATCTCGTAATGAGAAAGCGTCACAAATGGTTGCATGTCGTGTTTGGCTAGCTCATCAAAAATGTTGTCGTAAAACGCCAGTCCTTCTTCGTTTGGCTCCAGTTCATCGCCATTAGGAAAAATACGACTCCAAGCGATGGACAAGCGCAGGCAGGTGAATCCCATCTCTTTAAATAGAGCAATATCTTCTGGATAGCGATTGTAGAAATCGATCGCAAGATCTTTGATACCGGGCGTTCGTTCTTCACGCGTTTGATGCGGGCTCAGAATGCCGTTTGGCAACATATCTGATGTTGATAAACCTTTACCCCCAAGGTTGTATGCCCCCTCTACTTGGTTTGCAGCAATGGCACCACCCCAAAGGAAATTATCTGGAAACTTAATCATGTTTCTCACTCTTTTATCATTAGAAAATTGCAGTTACTTGGATTTTTCTTTGCTTGAGAATAGTGCAGGTCACATCACGATTCTTGTAGCCAGATCGACTTTCTGAAGGGCGATTGGTTCGGTTTTAGAAAAGACGCCAACCGAAGCTAATCTGGTTGGCGTAACTATTCAGGTGGTGAATCAGAAAGTGAAGGCTAAGTTCGCCGCTGCTCCGAATTGATTATCGCCTGCGTAAGAACCTGCTAGGTCAAGGCTAACAACATCAAATGGGCTGATCCCAATACCACCAGTGACGGAGTTATCTAGGTTATTCTCCAGATCTATTTCATAGCCTGCGCGAAGTTGTGCCCATCCCCATGCGTCGCCTTCGATACCGATGCGCACAAATTGAGTGTCATCATCAAGTTCTTTAAAGCGCTTTTGCGTGGTTAGATCGGCGTCTAAGCTCAGTGCTACGTAGTTACTCACGTAGCCAATCCCAACGGTTGCTTGAGGAGTGAGTTCGTAGGTATAACTACCGAGTTTGGTTTTAATGTCTTGCTTGAAGACATCCTTAACGGACAAACCTGCACGAAAGGCTTCGTGATACCAAGCGATGCCAACATCCATATTGAAGGCGTTTTTTGAGACTTCGCTTTTGTCGTAATCTTCAATATCAAAGTCATCAAGCGTTGTACGTTGGGTGTAAGTTTTGAGTTGTTGATATTTAGGTGTGAGGCCAAAGGCGACGGTTTGTCCGCCAAGAGTATAGGTTCTTGATAGAGAGACGCCATATTCTGCGCTGCCAAATGCCGCCAAATTAACTGCCGAGTTTAGGTATCGCTCAGCGGTGTTGGTGGCGTCAGAAATATCAGGTGCTGCAAGAATCTCCACATAGCCAGCGCTAAAAAGGTTCATTGACATAAAACGTGTTGGTATCGCGATGGCAAAGGTTAATCCACCGTTGATAACGATCGGCATACTGCTATCTAGCTGATCTAACAGTCGATTCATTGCAGCTTCGTCTGTGGGAGTGGGTAGCCCCTGAATGCTGTCATACAAATCTTGTACATCATCGACGGTCGAAAGAGCGTCATCTTCATCGTGAATATTGACGCCAAAGGCGGGGATCAGTAGACCAATATCATCATTTTCTCGATAAAGTGCACCAAGCGCAGGGTTGTGAAGTGGAGCAGTTAAATAATCTGCCGATACCACTCCAGTATTTCCCATACCGTGACTGCGAGCATCGGCTGCATAAGGCGCAGCAAAGGCAGGAAGTGACAACAAAGTAAGGGCACTTGTCACTGCTAAAGTTGTTTTTCTCATAACGCGTCCATTCTTACTTGAAGTAAATACTTGTAATAAGTTAACGGTTGGATGCCAAAGCGGATGTTGACAACCAACAATTCCATTGATGAATGGCAGGGTGGTTATTCATCATGTTAAGCGTAGGTTAAGCAATCTGCTTTATAAAGCTGAGGGCGAGTTATTGGTCTGCACTAATAAAGATAAATGCAAATAGTTTTTTATGTGGCTCAATCAATCGTATTGGCGAGCTGAAATCGCAAGATGAACGACATACCGGAACCTGGATTGCGTTGTGCTGTGACTTGCCCATTCATGTCTCGCATGTTGTTCGCGGTGATTGACAGTCCTAAACCCAAGCCCTCGCCGATTTTTTTGCTGGTTTGAAATGGCTCGAAAATGGTGTCGAGTTGTTCTAGTGCCACGCCACAACCGTTGTCACTGACCACCACTTCAACGTGGTTGTTAGTTGGTGTTACAACGATTGAAAGTTGGGGATTGTCCCTAGATTGCATTGCATCAAGCGCATTGGATATCAGGTTGCCAAGCACTTGTTGTAAGCGTTGTTCTTCCCCCTGAATTTGCGACAGATCGCTAGGTATTCGAACGCGAACATCCACATTCGCCAGCTGAGATTGATAGACACGCAGCGTCTCTTCCAACGCGCTGGTTAACGCTAGTGCTTGTAGCTTTTCAGGTTTGTTGTACGCGAACGTTTTGAGCTGGCTCGTCATGCTTGCCATGCGGTCAATCAGCTTTTGCACGAGCACATTATTGGCCTTCATCATGGCGGTTTCGCCGCGTTCTGCCAATAACTCGTTGGTGGTGAGAAGGGTGCGCAATCCGGTAAGAGGTTGATTCAACTCGTGGGTAATCGCGCTCGACATGCGGCCCAACGCCGCCATTTTGCTCGATTCAATCAATTGCTCCTGAGCTTGACGTAGCGCTTGCGTGCGCTCTTCTACCCGCTGCGCTAGCTCTTGGTTGACGAGTTGTAGCGATTGTTCAGCCTTTTTGCGTTTACTGATATCGATGAGGGTGGCAAGAAAATACAGCTCTCCGTGCCAAGGAAAGGTCGTTAATGAGAACAGCACCGGGAAAACGCTCCCATCACTTCGCCTTGCCATCGTTTCAACGGCACTGATTTCTGCCAGCTCCTTATGTTTTGGTAGATCTCTGAGCAGTGTGAGCGTGGTTGAGTTGGGATTACCTGCATCAAACAACTCCCAAGCAAAAGTTTGACGATTGACGTTTTCTGGCAAACAAAACAGCCGCTTAGCCATTGGATTGAGATCGAATAGCTGTCCTTGCTCATTGATCAACAGCAACCCAACGTGAGTTTTGTTGATCATCTGCTTAAGTCGCCTTTGGGATTCCTCCAGTAGAGCCTGAATACGCTGCTGGTTCTGGTTTTTCTGGTGCCGTTGCAAACCGATAATGACCAACAAAATGATCAATAACAGCAACGCAGCGACACTCCAACCAATGACATTAATGGCTTGTTGAACTGGCTTGGTCGGGATGAGATAACTGACATACCAATTGAGGTCATCTAATTTAACGGTATGGGCAAAATAGCGTTGTTGATCCAGCGTCCAAAAATGGATCACGGTGTTGTCGTAGAGCTTTTGTGTTTCCTCATTTACTGCATGGTTTGGCTCATTGAACCAGTCTGCGTTGTAAGTGGTGCTGCTCGACAGGAAGAAACGCTGATGGCGGTTTTGCAGTGTAATAATGTCTTGGCTGGTGATGGTTTGTTCCGTCAGAAGGCTCAAGTTAATTTGTACGACGACAATACCCGCGATGTTTAGGCCATCAAAAATCGGTGCCGATAAATAATACAGAGGGCTCGAGCCTTTGGTTTTATTTACCAGAGAGACGCCTTCACCTTGGCGATGAATTTGTTCAACAATGGCACGTCGATCTGAACGGCTAAATCGTTCATCGATGAGGCTGGAAACCAACACTTCACCAGAGGTGGAGAGGATCAACCAACCTTCGGTATTCGCTGCTTTGTCGAGTTGGGTTAACTGGGCTTGCAGTGGTTCATAGTAAGTCAAATTGCCTTTCACAAACGCAATAGTTTCGGGGTTGTTGGTGACCAAATAAGGCAGGTGATAAAAGCGTTTCAGTGCTCGGCGGACTTCGCCGATGTAATCCAGTAGTTTTTGTTGCGCTTCGGTTTGCGTTTGTGCGCTGAGCAATTGGTGGGCGATTTCACGACTAGCACTGTAAGAAAATAGCACCATCGCGCTTGCAAAAATCACAAGCAACCACGTTTTCCCTTTTCCGCTGAGCGTCATACCGACTCCATCCAAGTACTCGTTTTCTTAAGATAAGTTATTGATTTTCAGTTCTGCTTCGTCCTGATTGATGACCCAATCCACATGCAGGTTTGCCGATTTAGATTTTTCCTGTGCGGTTCACAGTGATTACTTATCCAGATTGAGACAGAGTGCGCCTAACTGATTGGATGTTAAAGAGTTGTAATTAAGAAGTGAGATCTAGCTCCTTTTCTCCCTCGTGGTTTTTGCTACCGTTACGAAAGACGTTTTAAACAGGCAGTAATTCATGGCTTTTGAAAGCACCCCCAACATCGCACTTATTGAAGATGATGACATTGTTCGTCAGGCAACCAGCCAATGGCTGCAACTGGCCGGATTTAACGTTGAGGCATTCAGTACCGGTGACGCTGGAAAGGCGGCGATACTAAGTCAAGAGTTTGATGCTGTTGTCAGTGATGTTCGCTTGCCTGATAGCGATGGCCTCTCGATTTTAGAAAGCCTTATTGACCATCATATCCAAACGCCCGTTATCCTGATCACCGGACATGGGGATGTGGATATGGCGGTGAGTGCGTTGCAAAAGGGCGCATTTGATTTTATTGAGAAACCATTTCAGCCAGAGCGACTCTCGCAACGTGTGACTGAAGCGGTCGAGACTTATCGAGCGCAGACGTCAACGCAAGATCGTCAAGAATATCTCGCGAGCGTAAGTGGGCTCGAGGAAGTACTGATTGGTCGAAGCCGAGTCATGCAGCAATTGCGTGAACAAGTTGCAAAGCTAGCGCGTATTGATACCAACGTCATTATTTATGGTGAAACTGGCTGTGGTAAAGAGCTGGTGGCTACCAGCTTGCATAAAGAAAGCCAACGAAAATTACATCGTTTCGTACCGATAAACTGTGGCGCGATTCCCGAAAATCTGTTCGAAAGTGAGCTGTTTGGTCACGAGCCCGGCGCTTTTACCGGAGCAAGTAAACGACGGATTGGCAAACTCGAATACGCCGATAAAGGCACATTGTTTTTCGATGAAATTGAGAGTATGCCGCTTTCAATGCAAGTGAAAGTGCTGCGCTCATTGCAAGAACATACTGTCGAGCGAGTTGGTGGTAACCAGCAGATCAATGTGGATTTGCGAGTGATCGCTGCCGCGAAAGAAGATCTCAACGATCATGAAGAGTTCCGCGAAGATTTGTATTACCGACTTAATGTTGCACAGATCTACTTACCGCCGCTTAGGGAGCGAGAAGAAGACGCGTTGATTCTGTTTGAGCACTTTGCGTTGCAAACAAATCCAGACAGTCGACCGTTGAGTGATGCCGACAGAAATGCCGTGCTTTCTTACGCTTGGCCAGGAAATGTGCGCGAATTACGTAACGTCGCAATGCGTTTCGCGCTGGATGATACGGTTTCTGTGATGGAAATTCTTTCTAGCCGCCCGTCGTCAACCACGGAAGAGACTCAAGCGGGTGTGCCACTGATGATTCAGTTGCACAACTTTGAGCGCAAAGTGTTGCATGATTCATTAGTGAGGCACCAAGGACGGATTAATGAAGTGATGCAAGAGCTCGATTTACCACGCCGCACCCTAAATCAGAAAATGCAAAAATTTGGTCTGAATCGCTCCGATTACACCGATTCGTGAATGGAATAATAGGAGCGATGTCGTTTTACCTTTCCGTTATGCGCTTTTGGTCGGTGTTTGGATGAACTTACCACCCACCTCGCTTTCATCTTGGAATGTCGTGACTTGATTTCGCCCGGTGTGCTTCGAACAATACAGTGCTTCGTCGGCTCGGGTGAGTGCGTCTTGCAAGCGGTCATTGGGCATTAACTCGCTGATGCCGAAGCTCATCGTGACTTGGTTTTTAAAAGCAAGCAGCGACGTTTCACGTTCAATGCTGCGACGTACTAACTCGGAATAGGCTTTCGCGTTTTCGGCATTGGCAAGCAACACAATCATAAACTCGTCACCACCAAAGCGAACGGTACATGCTGACTCTGGTAACGTTTGTTTAAAAATAGTGGCGATGGTTGCCATGACTGAGTCGCCAGTGGTGTGCCCGTATTGGTCATTAATGGTTTTAAAATCGTCCACGTCAGTCATAACGATGCTGATAGGCGTATTTTTTTCGCGTGCTTGATTCACAAGGTTAGGCACAATGACTTCCATTGCACGTCGATTGTATAACCCAGTTAATGCATCCAAATGAGAAAGATCGTTGATGGATTTCACCAATCTTGCGTTGATCAACCACAACATACTGAAGCTCAAAGCAACAATGAGGCAGATACTAAATAGAAACGTCAGCTGGTGGATGATACCTGCATTCATAAAACTGGTGACTTCTGGTGCCCAAATGCTCCAAACGGTTCTGCCCGCCATAAAAGCACTAAACCCAAAGAAGGCGTACGCCATCACTTGAACGGGCAGTTTTAGATCGTCTCTTTTTCCCTTGATCATCGCAACACCACTGCAGAAGGTGACTAAGCTCAAGTAGATACTAAGAAAAATGATTCGGATACGAATAGATGGCGAATAAAAGGTGAAGTAATAAAAAAGGCCACTGAATACCGGTACCAGAAACGTGAGTACATGAGCGCACTTGAGGGGGAATTTACGAAAAATGCTGACGCCATATAACGTGAGCAAAAAGCCGATGATAATGATGGTATTGGAAAGAATGATCGTCAGCCAATCTGGGGCTGAGTCACGAAATCCCAATAAAAAAGGGCCTAAGCCAATAAACAGCAGAGAAATGGCGAACGTTTTTAATCCTTTAATTTTGCTCTGAGTATATTGATAGCAAAGCAGGCTAATAGCATAGATACAAGAAAACAAAATGATAATAAAGTTGAGGGTTCTTATATCTAAATAGTGACTCTCCATATGTGCTCCACAGCGAACCATTATTCGGGCAACTCCTTTGCCCGTCATCAATAAACGTCCAGTATGTTAGCGTAATTATAGAATGATGTCTTAAGTTAAGCGGCTATTCGTTGACCAGCTCGAATTCTTTGATTTCTTCTGCTTTTTTAGTGAACAAAAGTCCGATCATTGCCATGATGACACTAGGTACAATCCAGCTCGCGAACTCATTGTACAAAGGCATGTTGTGGCTCATCCATTGGTCTACGGATTCTGGCATGTAGCCCAAAATGTGCAGAGCATCGACACAACCAAATGCTAGTGCGGTGAACGCGGTAAGCACCAACATGAACTGAGACATTTTGTTGCGAACGGGTGCCATCATCATCAAAGCAATCGCCACAGGATGAAGTGCCACAACCGCAGGTAAAGTGATTGCCAATAGCTGCTCTAAACCGATGTTGGCGATAAAGCCTGACAGTACCATGGTGATGACGACACAGCTTTTGTAGTTCACTTCGCTAAAGGTGTTGTCATAGAACTCGCTGCCTGCGGTTGTTACGCCAATCGCTGTGGTTAAACAGGCCAATACCATGACTGCACCCAACAACACCGAGCCAAACGCACCAAAGTGGTTGAAGGTGAACGCCGTTAAAATATCGCCACCATTGCTAAATTCTGAACCTAAGTAAGAGCTAGTGGAACCGATGTAAGACAACGAAATGTAAACAAACGCCATCGCGACAGCGTACATTAAGGCTGCAATTAGAGTGTATTTCGCCGTTGCTTTCGGGCAGTCCACTCCCATGCTGCGAATGGCACGGAAAATGATCCAACCAAAGCCAATTGAGCCTAACGCATCCATCGTCATGTACCCTTGCGTCAAACCTTCTGCAAACGCACCACTCACGTATGGGCCACTGGCTTGTGTCAACTCACCTGCTGGGTAAATCAAGGCAGTGACAGACATGATGATCAAAATCGCCATTAACGCCGGTGTTAGGATTTTGCCTAAGTTATCAACCAACTTTCCTGGGTAAAGCGCAAACCAAATGGTTGCTACACAAAAGGCAATCGTAAACGGCACTAATGCCGCCTCACCAAAGATTGGGGCGAAGCTAAATTGATAGGCGACGGTAATGGCTCGCGGAATCACAAATGCTGGCCCGATGACGATGAAGACCATCACCCAAAAACTGGTTGCTAGCGGTTTTGGTAGCGCAGCGGTTAGCTTGTCTGAGCCATTAACTATCGCCACCATTACCAGTGCTAAAGCAGGTAGACCCACGCCAGTTAAAAGGAATCCAGACATTCCACTCAAAAAGTTTTCACCTGCTTGGTAACCCAAAAATGGAGGGAAGATAAGGTTACCGGCGCCCAAATACATGGCGAAAGTCATAAAGCCTAAGGCGGCGATATTGCGTGCGCTTAACATTGTTATTCCTCTTACACGTTTCGCTTGGAAGAAACTGAAGGAATGGGAGAGAGTATGTGGTTGTTCCCGTCAGCTTCTTCTCAAGCTGACAGAAATTTTAGATGTAGCCTGTCAGCTCTGAATCAGTTCCAGAGAGAGCAGGAGGATCGCTGCAGCAACGCCGGACGGGCGTTTTAATGCGAATTGTGATTGCGCAGTTGCTGACATGAGAGATCCTTAATGACGAAAAAATACCAAGGAATACGTTTGCCTTGGTGTTCATTTACCCTAACGAACTTAAGGGGATCGGCACAACCCCAAAGGAGAAAATAAGTCGATATGGTTAATCTTTATCTTTAAGTTAGTGGTTTAAACTGGAATTTGAATCTTAAAATGGAATAAATAACTTTTCAGTCCGTTAACATGCCCGTGTTTGTTGGAATTTCGTTCATCATTTGGAGTTTTTATCTAAGCTGTATTGCTCAATAAGTGAACGCTAATTTATGGTGGTGCTCGACTTGATATGAACTAGATACGTTTTTAGACCTATTTCGCTAAGAGATGTTGCGTTGGGACACTCCGCGACAGAGTTGAAGGCTTGTTTGTTATCGGCAAAAACTTGCTCATGGCTAAAAAGGGCAAATCTTTTGTATCGATCACAATTCATTAACGTTTTGCGAGGTTGTACCGCTTAGTCTCATTCTATTGTCGGCAATATCTTGCTTATTGGTCTACGGGCAAATGAGCGAGTTTTTGCTCATTTTGGGCTGGGAGATTATATTTATTAAATAAAAACAATGAGTTGAAAATTGGCATTTAAGTTGCTCTTAGCGTTTTGTTGTTAATAAAGATTTAACATGATGTAAATCCATAATCGTGAAACGACTACACGGAGAGTAATAATGAAAATGAATAAGCTCGTAAAAGCACTGGCTATTGCTGTGACATCTTTTGGTATCGCGACAAATGCAGCAGCGGAAGAGCGCAGCTACATCCTTGCAACCGCTTCTACTGGTGGCACTTACTACCCAGTTGGGGTAGCTTTGGCGACATTAAGTAAAGTGAAACTCGCACCAAAGCACCACTTCTCCCTTTCTGCTATCAGCTCTGCTGGCTCTGGTGAAAACGTCAAACTACTGAATGAAAACGAAGCACAATTTGCGATTTTGCAAGGTTTGTACGGTGCGTGGGCTTGGTCGGGGGAAGGTCCTTACGAGAAAAGCGGTCGCCAAGAAAAGCTGCGTTCAGTCTCAATGCTATGGCAAAACGTTGAACACTTCATTGTTCGTAGCGACTTAGCAAAAACCGGTACGGTTAGTGATCTGAAAAACCTCGAAGGGAAAAAGTTCTCTATCGGTAAAAAGAACTCCGGTACTGAGAACTCAGGCCGTCAGATCATGAAAGGCCTGAGTGTTGACCCAGATAAGTTCAACCTTGCCTTTATGGGGTATGGCGGCAGTGCAAGTGCGCTACAAAATGGCACCATCGATGGTATGAATACGCCAGCTGGTGTTCCTGTTGGGGCGGTGACGCAAGCATTTGCGGCGCTAGGCAAAGATATCTCGATTCTTTCGTTCACTGACGAGCAAATCAAGCAAGCCAACGGTAACTACAAGTTGTGGACCAAGTACGACATTCCTGCCAACACTTACCCAGGTTTAGATAAACCAATCACGACGATTGCTCAGCCCAACTTCCTTGCGGTTCGAGACGATATCTCGGAAGAGGACGTTTACCAACTGACCAAAGCCATTTACGAGAACCTTCCGTTCCTACAAGGCATCCACAAAGCAACCAAAGCGATGGCGATCGAAAAAGCGATTTCGGGACTTCCTTTACCGCTGCATCCGGGTGCGATTCGTTACTACAAAGAAATGGGAATCGAAATCCCATCTGAACTGATGGCGCAATAACGCCAACTTCGCCCCGAGTGCATCTCGGGGCCTTTATTTTGTTTTGAACATTGAAAAAGCCGTTAGAGCTTGGAGTAGGATATGAGCGACTCTATGGAAAAGGAATTGCAGAAATTTGAGCTGCCCACGCGCACTGATTTCCCGTGGGTAACCACCACCATCACGGTGTTCGGCGTGGTACTTTCTGCATTGCATATTTGGTTTAACACCTTATCGACGTTACCGGAACTCTGGATATCCGCGACGCACTTTGCTGGCTTTGCGGTAATTTGTGCACTTTGGTATCCGGCTCATATCTCTTTGAAGCAGAGCAAAATGGCTCTAGCGGTCGATGTGCTCATCGCAGCAGGGGCTATCGCCTGTTTGCTTTACATTCCTTATGCCGAAGATGCGTTGTATGAACGTGGTGTTAAGTTTGTCACTAGCGATTGGGTCTTTGCCATTATGGCGATATTGATCGTCATCGAACTGATTCGCCGCACCATGGGGTGGTTTATTCCTGTGCTGATTGTAATCTGTTTGAGCTACGTTGTTTTGTGGGGAAAATGGGCGACGGGTATTTTTCATTTTCCGGGGTTGAGCATGGAAACGCTGCTTTATCGCAGTTTCTACTCTTCTGAAGGCATGTTCGGTTCTATTTCTCGCATCAGTTGGACATTCGTTTTTATGTTCATCCTCTTTGGTGCGTTTTTAGTACGCTCTGGCGTTGGGGATTACATCATCAATGTCGCTCGTGCAGCCGCAGGAAAAATCATCGGAGGGCCGGGTTTCATTGCCGTGCTTGGCTCGGGTTTAATGGGCTCTGTGTCGGGATCTAGCGTGGCGAATACCGTGTCGACAGGGGTGATCAGTATTCCGTTGATGCAAAAAGCAGGTTTCCCTTCGCGCTTTGCTGCAGGGGTTGAGGCTGCGGCTTCTACTGGTGGTCAGTTGATGCCTCCGGTGATGGGCGCGGGCGCGTTCATTATGGCGTCTTATACTCAAATTCCTTACGTGGATATCATTGCTGTATCGTTTGTACCTGCGTTGATTTATTTCTTGTCGGTCGCGTTTTTTGTGCGTATCGAAGCGAAGCGTAGCGGCGTGCAGAAAATTACAACCAGTGACGAATCGCTTATCAAAGTTCTGGTGAGTGGTTGGCACAACCTCATTCCTTTGGTGGTTCTGGTGACGTTGCTCGTGAAAGGTTTTACACCCACTTATGCGGCAGGCCTTTCCATCATTTCTGTTGTTGTCTCTTCGTGGTTTTCGAAAGATCACAAAATGGGACCAAAAGCGATCATCGAGGCTATGTCTCAAGGCGCGAAGAACATGGCAACCACCGCCGTCTTGCTGGTGGGTATTGGTTTAGTGATCAACGTAATCAGTACCACAGGCATCGGCAATACTTTCTCTTTGATGATCAATGGTTGGGCGAATGGTGATTTGTTCATCATGCTCGTGTTGATTGCTTTGGCATCGTTGGTTTTAGGTATGGGCTTACCTGTGACAGCGGCGTATATTGTTCTGGGCACTTTGTCTGCCCCTGCCTTGTATAAGTTGATTGCCGAGAACCAACTTTTAGAGTTGATGGTTTCAGGGCAGTTGCCTGAGCAAGCGAAAGCGATCTTCATGCTAGCGGCACCAGATAAGCTCGAACTTCTCAATGCGCCAATGGCGCTGGAAACGGCGAAAGAAATGCTGTCGCTGGTTCCTGCTGATTTTGTTGAAACGCTACTAGAGCAAAGTCTGGGTTTAGAGGCGGTTGGCTTGGCATTGTTGGCTGCGCATTTGATCATTTTCTGGCTTTCGCAAGACAGTAACGTTACGCCACCAGTGTGTTTAACCGCATTCGCAGCGGCGACCATTGCGAAAACGCCACCAATGCGAACAGGCTTAATGGCTTGGAAAATTGCGAAGGGGCTGTACTTGGTTCCATTGTTAATTGCTTATACCGGATTGGTCAGTTGGGATGTGACATCAGTAATTACGGTCGGCTTCTTTGCGATAGCGGGTACTTACGCGCTCATTGGAGCCATTGAAGGTTACTTAGAAGGACCATTGAATATATTGATGAGGCTGGTTCTGCTTACTATCGGTGTGCTTTTGGTTTGGCACGATATTCCAATCTTAATTCGTGTGGTGTGCTGCGCGGTATTCGTTGCCGTGTTTGTTTACAGTGGGCGCAAGTTCAAATTGCAACAGTCTCAACTTTCGGTTTTATAAGAGGTCGTATGAAATCAGTCTATGACTACATTGTTGTGGGTGGTGGTATCGTTGGCGTGTCCACGGCTTGGCAGCTCCAACAACGCCATCCAGAGTGTTCTATTTTATTGGTTGAGAAAGAGTCTGGTTTTGCTAAGCATCAAACCGGGCATAACAGCGGCGTTATCCACGCGGGTGTGTATTATGCGCCGGGCAGTTTAAAAGCCGACTTTTGTAAACGCGGCGTAGAAAAAACGCTCTCGTTTTGCTCTCAGCACAATATTCCGGTCGAAAACTGCGGCAAGTTGTTGGTTGCAACTAACGAGCAAGAAGTCGAACGAATGAACGCCCTTTATGAACGCTGCCACGTCAACGGGATTGATGTGGAATTGCTTGATGAAGCGCAGCTCAAGTTGGCGGAGCCGAATATCACAGGGTTGGGCGCGATTTACGTGAAAACCACCAGTATTGTTGATTACCGCTTGGTAACAGAGCATATGGCACAGGAGTTCCAAAGTTTAGGTGGTCATATTAGCTTGAGAACCAAGGTGGTTGCCGCCGATGAGAAAGATGAAGAAGTACAACTGACTTGCGTTTCCGATGGACAATCTATGCAGCTGAACTGCAAGTTTCTAGTCACTTGCAGTGGATTGATGGCCGATCGGATGACAAAAATGATGGGCATTCCGACCGATTTTCAAATCGTGCCTTATCGCGGTGAATACTACCGATTAGACAGTAAGCATAACCAAGTGGTGAATCACTTAATCTACCCAATTCCAGATCCAGATTTGCCATTTTTGGGGGTGCATTTGACTCGTATGATTGATGGTTCTGTGACGGTTGGTCCAAATGCCGTTCAGGGTTGGAAGCGAGAAGGGTATGGAAAAGTGAACTTTAACCTGCAAGATACACTGCAAATGCTGAGTTTTTCTGGCTTTTGGAAAGTCACACAAAAGCACTTAAAAACGGGCTTGGAAGAGTTTAAAAACTCGTGGTGGAAGCCTGGGTATTTGAAACTGGTCAATAAATATTGTCCGAGTATTCGTGTTGAGGATCTTCAACCTTACCCTGCAGGGATTCGCGCGCAAGCGGTGTTGTCGGACGGCACTCTAGTGCACGATTTCCTATTTGCAGAGAGCGCAAGAAGCCTTCATGTGTGTAATGCGCCTTCCCCAGCGGCCACATCTGCCATGCCTATCGGAGAGTACATTTGCGATAAGGTCGATGAGAAAGTGGTAGCTAAAGTCGTCTAGTCAGACATAAAGAGCCAGTTTTGAACACTGGCTCTTTCATTTCATCAGGTTTTTGTTGGTGGCATTCTACTTCGGGCAAAGTTCGCCTTTTTTGGCGTGTCTTTCGATCATGTAATCGCCTCTTGCACTGCGTAAGACCATTGCGTTCCACACTTCACCGTCTTGAAGCTCGAACTCAAACGCATAGTGAGTACCCGCTACCACTTGAGTGCGTACTTCGTTGATGTTTTTTAATTTATCTTCGGCGTTCATCTGGTACAAAACCATACTCAACGAGCGCTGCGCTTCTGGAGTAACTTGAGAAACTTGCCATCCAACGGGTTGACTCTTTTCTGCCGAACAAATTGCCTGCATTTTCTTTTTCATCGCGGGTGAAACTTGCTTGTCCACGGCGTAGACATTGTTGGTGATCGTGAGGATTGCAAGAGTGGCTGCGGCTCCCCAATATTTCCTAACACTCATAAAGACACTCCGTTATTTGTCCTTGATTGAGTATAAGCACGGCTGTGTTGCTTTACATAATGAGAAGAAGTTGGAACGGAAAGTCGTACAAAATAGTGGTGAGCCTTTCGATACATAAATGAGCGCCGCTTCACTGAAATTTGTCCGAAAAGTGCACTATATTGAAAGAGTCAGAGACATGGGGTTTCTGGCTTTTCTTTTATCAGGAGGACGAAGACGATGAGAATTAAGGATATTCTCGATAGCCGTTTGGTGCTGTCGTTCTGGTACAACCTAGACTACTGCTTGTCTCTTCTTAGCAAAATATCTTCTCGTTAATTTCCTCAATGCTCTCGCATTGAAAAGCATCTGATCTATTTGTTTTCTATTCTTACGCTTTAGCGCGTAGGGTCATGCGTACAAGGAAATTAACAATGAAACGTATTCCAGAACCTTTCCGTATCAAAATGGTTGAGCCAATCAAAATGACCACGTTGGCTGACCGAGAAATCGCTCTCAAAGAAGCGGGTTACAACCCATTTTTATTGCGCAGTGATGACGTGTATATCGATTTGCTTACCGATTCCGGCACAGGTGCCATGAGCGATAACCAGTGGGCTGGCATTATGTTGGGGGATGAGTCTTACGCGGGTAGTCGTAACTACTACAACTTATGCAGCGCAGTGGAGCATTTCTTCGGCTACAAACTGACGGTGCCTGCGCACCAAGGCCGAGGAGCGGAGCAGATATTGTTCCCTGCTCTGATTGAACGTATGCGCCAAGTACGTGGCGGTGAAACGCCAGTGTTCATCTCGAACTATCACTTTGATACTACTGCGGGGCATATTGAGCTCAACGGCGGTAAGGCTATCAACGTTGTGACGGAAGAAGCGTTCGATACCACGACGCCTTACGATTGGAAAGGTAACTTCGACCTCAACAAACTGGTAGAAACGATTGAAGAGCATGGCTCGAAGAACATCTGTGCCATCATCACGACAGTGACGTGTAACAGCTCGGGTGGCCAACCGGTATCGATGGAAAACATGCGCAGCGTGTACGAAATTGCCACCAAATACGATATCCCAGTGGTGATTGACTCGGCTCGCTATTGTGAGAATGCTTATTTCATCAAACAGCGTGAAGAAGGCTACGCTGACAAATCGATTTTGGAAATCATTCGTGAAATGTATCAATACGGCGATATGCTCACGATGTCTGCCAAGAAAGATCCAATGGTGAACATTGGTGGCATGTGTTGTATTCGTGATCATCAAGAGTTGTTCCAAGCGGTGCAAACGCGCTGCGTTCCTATGGAAGGTTTTGTCACTTATGGCGGCATGGCTGGGCGCGATATGGAGGCTTTAGCCCGTGGCTTGTATGAGGGCGCGGATGAAGACTTCCTGCATTATCGAATCAGTCAGGTACAATACTTGGGCGAGCGTCTACGGGAGGGGGGAATTCCAATCCAATATCCAACTGGTGGCCATGCGGTGTTTGTTGATGCGGCGAAAATATTGCCGCACATTCCAGCCGATCAGTTCCCAGCACAAGCCCTGTGCAATGCGTTGTATCTGGAGGCTGGGATTCGAGCTGTTGAGATTGGCTCATTGTTGCTCGGACGTGACCCTGAAACGGGTGAACAGAAAGCCTCTGAGCTTGAATTAATGCGCTTAACGATTCCACGTCGAGTCTATACTAACGACCACATGGACTATATCGCGGATGCGTTGATCGAGTTGAAGAACCGAGCTCATGAATTGAAAGGTTTGATGTTCGAATATGAGCCTCCGGTTTTACGTCACTTTACGGCTCGCTTCCGTGAAATTGATTAACCTGAAGTAGGTTTGACACTTAGATAATTAGGTATCTAGGTACTTTAGTAAAGAGCAAAAGGCCGCGAGTGTCGCGGCCTTTTTTGATTTTGTCTGTTCAGTTCATTCCGAGCGGATATTACGCTAGCTCTAACGTGATGCGCACGAACTGTTCGTCTTGATATTGCACTTCATAATTGAATGTGCCACTGGCATAAATACTGCCAAGGAACAATGAGCGCTGACTCATTGGGCCACGGAAAAGCATCGAAATTGGTGCAATCATGGCGTTATTGTCGTCGAAATGTTGGTTTAAGTTATTTGATAACACACACAGCAAACAGCCATGCTGGTCATGCGATAAGTCGACATCTTCAGGACGAGAAAGCAGTACCGTGGTACCGAGTTTTTTCTCAATTTCGTTAATGAGTAGCAGGTAGCTATCTAAGTGAGGTTGCGGGTTACTTGGTTTATTCGCGTCAACGCAGCGTTCAAGTAAGGCTTCAAGGTTGCCATTTTCCCCTTTCGCCTGTTGAGTCAGAGACTTTAACGGCTTTTTAATCAGTTTGTAGCGATTGCTTTTCAGTTTGGGCTTTAGCCATTTTTGCAGCAGATCGTTACGCTCTGTTGTAGGGAGAGAGCGTGAAGACGCATGGATTTTGAAGTGCAGGTGCAATAAGGCGTGCACTGCAAGCTCGCTCAGAAGTTGGTTAGCATCTGCGGATTGTCTTGCCTGCTTAGAACTTTGCATTACACTCAAACGAAATTTAAGAAGAAGGATAATGGTGCCGAGAGAGGGACTCGAACCCTCACACCTAAGGCACTAGCACCTCATGCTAGCGTGTCTACCAATTTCACCATCTCGGCATCATGATGCTCTGCATACACAGAGGCCTCAAAAAGAAGCACTCCAAATTGTATAACCAAACTCCATCTGTTGGCGAGAGTAAAATTGCTCATTTTTGGTGTTTCACGTTTGATTGCGTATTTATTGGCCGTTTTTGATCTTTTTACCATAAAGAACCGTCCCAATGCCCTTACTTTCCCTACCAGTATGGCTGCAAAATAGCAGGTTTGCATAAATTTTGAACGCTTGAACGTTTGCGTCAATAAATGTGATGAATATCTCGTTCGCTTGGCTATACTTGCGTCCCGTTTAAGCGGGAATTAGGGTTTAGTTGTTCAGGACCCTTACCCATACAAGCCGTCACAAGGAGCAGGTCGAGTTGTAAACTCACCAGCAGTGAATGACCCCACGGACCGGACCAGCTAAGTTCAATTGCTTGTATAAGGTAAAAATTAAGATGTCGAACTATCCGTTCAGTCTACATTCTGGATCTACGAGTGCTTTACCACTCGATACGTTGTCCCTTTCTTCTGCCAATTCCTTTGGTTCTCTTTTCTTTTTCAACGTTCAGTAGGTCCGACTCATGAGTGTTCTATTTAGTTTATTTGGTATTGTTGCACTACTAGGTTGTGCTTTCCTACTGTCTGAGAGCCGTTCATCCATCAATTGGAAAACAGTGTCTCGCGCTTTGTTACTTCAGTTGGGCTTTGCCGCTCTGGTGCTTTATTTCCCGATGGGACAAGCCGCACTAGCGAGTTTAAGTAATGGCGTTGCCGGGTTATTAAGCTTTGCTGATGAAGGGATTCGATTCCTTTTTGGTGATCTCGCTTCTACTGGTTTCATCTTCGCTGTTCGCGTCCTTCCTATCATCATTTTCTTCAGCGCTCTTATCTCTGCCCTTTACTACTTGGGCATCATGCAAAAAGTAATTCAATTTATCGGCGGCGCTATCCAGAAATTCTTGGGTACCAGTAAAGCGGAATCACTCGTTGCAACGGGTAATATCTTCCTATCTCAAGGTGAGTCACCACTTCTTATTCGTCCGTTCCTATCAAACATGACTCGTTCTGAGCTATTTGCAGTAATGGCTGGTGGTATGGCATCGGTAGCTGGCAGTGTGCTTGGCGGCTATGCCGGCTTGGGTGTGGAGCTGAAATACCTTATCGCTGCGAGCTTCATGGCAGCACCTGGTAGTTTGCTAATGGCAAAAATCATCGTTCCTGAGCGTCAAACGCCAAGCGATTACAACAACATTGAGCTAGACAAATCAGAAGAAAGCAACGTTATCGATGCACTAGCAAGCGGTGCGATGGGCGGTATGAAAGTCGCAGTGGCTGTCGGTACTATGCTGATTGCCTTTGTGAGTGTGATTGCGATGGTGAACACAGGCCTAGAAAACCTAGGTGAAATGTTTGGTTTTGCTGGCGTAACACTGCAAGCGATTTTGGGTTACCTATTTGCACCACTAGCATGGTTGATTGGTGTGCCAAGCCACGAGATCCTAGCGGCTGGTTCTTACATTGGTCAGAAAGTTGTAATGAACGAATTTGTGGCGTTCATCGACTTCGTACAGCACAAAGCGACACTGTCTGAGCACACTCAAGTGATCATCACATTCGCTCTATGTGGTTTCGCGAACATCGGTTCGATTGCGATTCAGCTAGGTTCTATCGGTGTGATGGCACCTGAACGTCGTAAAGATGTAGCAAGCATGGGTCTTAAAGCGGTAGCGGCTGGTACGCTAGCGAACCTAATGAGCGCATGTCTAGCAGGTATCTTTATCTCGCTTTAATATGATTGAGCAATAAATGAAAACCCGCCGATGTGGCGGGTTTTTTTATGGTGTTGGGAACGTCGTGTGAGTCAGTGTAAGAGCATTCCCGAACCATGTTTATTCGATGTTATTTGGGGGATTTAGGTACTAACCCATAAGGGATCGATTTGAATGCTTTCGGGTGCGCTTGATATGTTGGTGCCTTGTGCACACCTTTCCAATCTAAAAGCATAATCGCGAGCACATTGCGATGTTCCCCATACTTTAGATCAAAGTCACCATCAACGGATGGGATCATCCCTTGTTCGGTGCTGATGGCATCTCGAATCGCTTGGCGTGTTTTCTCAACGGCGGGATCGTGGTCAAGGCCAGCCAGTAAAAATGAAATACCTACTTCGGCAATGATGTCTTCTTTTGCTCGCAATAAAATCGTGTCGATGTTGTCGCGGAAGTAATCATAAATCCATTGATGATCCGCTTCATTCACGCGCTTTTGATAATACTGAGAGTCGGCAAAGATGATGTGCGTCATGCCATAGATTTTGTTGCCGTATTGCTGAGCAGAGAGCTTTTTATCATTGTCGTCGGGGTAGGTCGCTCGGAATGCTTCAATGAACGCGTTCACCACATCTTGTTCACCCAGTTGACGCAGCCAATAGACCTGATTTGCCAACTGCGCCGCCCATGCTTCAATCATCTCTTTATCGGTGGCGTAGCGAGTAAAATCGTAACGACGAATGATTTCTCGCAGTGTTTTATCTTGTTGGTGCTTTAAGCCGTACTCATCTGCTCTCGCCATCGCGCCCAGTAAATCGACGCCAAGATACAAATACTCAGGGTGATGTTTTGTTGCGGTATAACGACGTTGGCTACGTTCGTCCTCTTTTTCTTGGTAGCGAGTAAGCCGCTCAGAGGAATATAAAATGATGTCTTCTGGTTTGACGACGTCATTCGCGAAGCGATTCAATCGGCTTGCGACTTGAGCCATGTCCGTCCAAATGGTTGCGTAGTATTTTTCATCTAAGGTTTGGCGGAACATACGCAGCCCAAAGTGGCCTTCCTTAAAGGGAGGAAGCGTGAATAACTCACGTTCGTATGTGTCGCGAATCAGCTGTGCTGATTGAGAGTAATTAAGTGCAGGCACCTCTTCTTGAGATGCCTGAACATTCAAGATGAGTGAGCAAGAGAGCAAAACCGCCAAGCTGATAGGTTTGATACGCATAAATCCATTCCCTGATATAACCTGGATGTAAACTTATCATCAATGTTTGTTAAGAATGTAAAATCTGAGTCAATAGTTCAAAATATGTCTAAAAGTCAGGTTGATACGTTCTCCTTTTGGTTTGGCTGTTTTGGGAACGCAGTGTCTCCAATGGTGCTGAAGCTCCCCAGCCATGATCAATAATGCGCCGTGGCCGAGCTCATATTCTATTTGAGTTTTACAATGTAAATTTCGTAGCACAAATCGGCGCGTATCACCTAAGTTCAACGAGGCGATCACCGGATTTCTGCCCAGTTCTGGTTCATTGTCTTGGTGCCATCCCATCGAGTCCTGACCGTCGCGATACAGATTCGCCAATACAGAGTTGAACGGGGTGTTGGCAAGGCTTTCACAGCGAGCCTTGAGTGATAACAGCTCAGACGTCCAAGGGTGAGGTGCCATGGTTAAACCCGAATAGGTGTAAGGCGCATCGCCATGCCAAGTCTGCAAACGAGGTTGAAGTACCGATTTCCCGAAAATGGTTATGCGTTCTTGTTGCCAAGGCAAGGTACTCATAAGCGTTGAAAAGTACGTATCCGCTTCTTGCTGAGAAAGAAAGTTTGGCTGATAAAAGAGCTTACCTTGGCGTACCTCTTGCCAATCCGTACTTTCAAATAAATCGCCTTGTCCTTGCATCCCGTTGCCTATTTAAACCATAAAAATTTCAGATAATTATTACCTTTGCAAAGGCTATTGGTTATTCTTGTAGATAATAAGAATTTTAACAATAAAAGAATAATTCTCGTAGTAACGGACGAGCTAGTGGGGAGCTAATGCGTTATTCACCCAGAAAACAGTGCTATTTTGCACTGTTCTTTTTCGCTTTTGTTGCCTTGTGTGTTGGTGTTATTGAGCTGTTGCATCAGAATCAGCAAGACCTTCAGCAAGAGCGCGTGCAAGTTGAAGCCAAAGAACAACTGTCTATTCTCCGCTCCAATTTGGAAGCGGTACTCATGGCTGATATTTACAAAGCCAGCACATTAGCGACGCTAATCACTTTGCTGCCAAATAGCGAAGAAGAGGAGCTAAGCATTGCCGCCGATCGTATTCTTAACAAAAGTAAGCACATCACGGTCATCGGTATTGCGGAAAATGATGTAATTAGCCATATATTCCCAACTAAAGGCAACGAGCGCGTCCTTGGTCTGGATTACCGTAAAGTACCAGCGCAATGGGTACAAGTTCAAAAAGCCAAAGATATTCAAGAGATTTTCATCGCGGGGCCTGTGTCGCTTGTTCAAGGTGGGCGAGGGCTTATTGTACGCGTGCCAGTATTTCGAGACCCACCAATCAACAAAGAGTATTGGGGGGTGATCAGCGCCGTGGTGGATTTTGATGGTTTAATGCGAGAGACCGGCGTATTCGACTTCTCATACCATTATCCTTTGACGATACGCGGTTATGACAGCGGCGGAGAATATGGGGATATGTTCTTTGGTGATCCTAATCAAACGGGCAAACTGTACGCCAAAGAGCATGTGCACTTCCCTTACGGTGGCTGGAGCATGGCGGCCTACGCGGGTGGGCAGCTTGAGCAACAAATTTCGTGGTTTGAGCTGAACATCGTCAGAATCATTGGCTATCCCATTCTCATTGCACTGAGTATTGCGTTGATCGTGATTTACCGTTTGTACATCATCGCTGACGACCGTGCGCTGCATGATGAACTGACGCATTTGCCTAATCGCCGCTACTTTATGCAGTCATACAAGCAGCAGTTTGAAATCGCTAAGCGCTATAAAAAACGTTACAGCTTTGCGTTGATCAATATAGATCTAGACCGATTCAAACACATCAATGATACCTTCGGCCATGACGCGGGTGACAAGGTGTTGATTGCCACCGCAGAGCGCATCAAAAGCAGCTTGAGACGTTCAGACATGGTCGCGCGAATGGGCGGTGACGAGTTTTTAGTGGTTGTACACAATTTGGGAATGGAAGAGCACGTGCAGAAGTTACTGCAAAAGCTCAGGTTGGCGTTGTGTTCGACGCCCGTTATTTATGACGAAGAGCTGATCTACCTACGCGTGAGCATTGGTTACGCCATCTTCGATCCGCAAATGACTTCTCCAGAACAAATGATGAAAATCGCGGACGAACGGATGTATCAACAAAAACACGGCGGATAAAAAGCGAAGCCCAGATTGATTCTGGGCTTTGTTGTATTTACAGAGTGAGAAAGATAGGGAAGGTAGAAAAGTGCGTCCCCAAGAATTCTCTATGCCAATTTGAAAGCACTTAGCTGATGTTTTAGCTCCATCGCTTCAGCTTGGTAACCGGAAACAATCTGGTTCAAGTCATCAGCGTGCTGACCCGTTTTGTGCGCGATGCTCGCCAGTACGTCGATATCTTGGTCGATGGCTTCACATGCTTTAGATTGCTCAATGGTCGAGTGCGTAATGGTGCTGATGTGATTGTTCACGTGTTCGATGCTGCTTTCGAGTAAAGACACACTCTCATTCACTTGTTGCACGGATTCAAACGTGTCGTCACTGGCTTGTTTGCTCTTCGCCATGCTTTCTACTGAGAAACGGGTTTTCTCGCCAATTTGGTCCAACAGTTTGCTGATGTTCTCGGTAGCTTCTTGGCTGCGCTGCGCCAAATCACGCACTTCAGAAGAGACAACCGCGAAGCCGCGACCATGTTCGCCCGCACGAGCGGCTTCAATTGCTGCGTTAAGGGCTAATAAGTTGGTTTGTTCAGAAACGCTGTTGATGGTCTCGACTATTTGGCCAATGCTCTGCGTGTCGTTCGCTAATTCTGCCATGCATTGTTCAGTGGCGTTGATCTGCTCCAACAAGCTTTGTACGGAGCGGTAAGACAATTCACTTTGGGTCTGGCAGTCGACCACTTTGTTATTCATGGTTGTGGTGTCACCCATTGCGCGCTCTGCGGACTGAGCGATTTCCACACTCGATTGTGCGAGTTCAGTCATCGCGGTTGCGATGTTGTCGCATTTAGCGATGGTAGAGCGGCTACTGCTATCAAGATCCTGCGCAGAGTCAACAATGTTTTGTAGTCGATTTGAGCTCTCGTTATTGGTCTTAGTGACGTCAAACAGCAGCTTTCTGAAGTTAGAGATCAAGGCATTAATGCTGTTCGAGATGGAAGCGATTTCATCTTTGCCGCGAGAATCGAGTTCAACCGTCATATCGTGGTGCTCAGACATACTGCGCAGGGTTTGTTTCAGGCGACCAACGCGGCTTCGTAGGCTTGCAACCAACCCCCACACCATCATGATCATAAGCAGAGAAATCACAGTAGTCGCAGCCATCAACAAGTTACGATTTAACGTGGCTTGCTGCGCGGAATGTTCTGCTGCACTGAGCATCTGATCAACCATTTGGTTACGCAACTGGTTCATGAGACCGATGCGCTCGGTTGCCATAGGAAACCATTCCGTTGCTTGAGGCCCCTGAATGTTGTCTAGGTTGGCACTCTGGTTAAGGAAGGATTGCTGTACTTGCTCAACCTTCTTCCACGCAGGATTGCTTTGGTGTGATTGCAATGACTGTCGATATTGTTCTGGGAACGCAATTTGCGCTTTTCTTGATGCGTAATCACCCGATTGGATGTATCCCTCAATGTTGGAGAACAAAACAGATGTGGCGCTTCCTTTCGCAAATACCCCATTAAGTGCGCCGCGTGCTTGGCCTGCACGCTCTTTCATCACGATCACAGAGATCAATGCATCGCCGAGCGTACCTAGCTCTCGGCTTTGAGTCTGTGCAATCAAAACGTCGATGTTGTCGATGATGAGCTGATTCAGGTTGGAGTAATAACCAAAAGGTGCGATTTGAGGCGAAAAGCGGTCGACCCCTTGTCGAACCTGATTGAGTCGATTGAGCTGCACTTGGACATCTTGGAGTAAGTCGTAGCTATCGCTGCTGCTAATTAATGGCGTGTTAAGTTGAACCAATGAATTGACCGCGTCATCGACTTTTTTTCTTTGCTGAGTCAGCTTTTGCACGATTTCAGTTTTGCCTTGGCTACCCAGTACGCCGGCTGTTAGTCCACGTTCGAGGGCGAGATTATGCGCAAGGTTGTCGTAGTGGGTGATTAAGGTCACTAGCTGCTGATCTTTCAGGGCTTGGTGGGACTGAGTGTTTAAATTGATGGTGTGCTGAACCGCAAGAAAAATAGCAAGTAATAATGGGACGCCTGCAACAACACTGACCATGATATAGAGGGGAAACTGACGAACGAACGCAAACATAGAGCTCTCCTAGGTACCAACCGTGAAATCCATTTACTGAGGTATTTTTCCTCATTAATTAGCAGTATAGGGTAAAAATATGAAAGCTAATGGATAATCACAAAGTAGTAGTTGGTTTTTTGCTGAGAAAGTGATTAGTAGCAATGTAACAAGTGGCATATTTGCATGCTATTGCATTTTGCAAATGCAATTTGCGAAAATGCTGGTTAATAATGCGTCGATATGCACCTGGATCTATTAAAAAACAGCTTTTTTAAAGTTGGCACGCATCGTGCTTTATCTAGAGTGACCCTTATTAAGCCGAGGGTCACCTAGCCAACTGACGTTGTTAGTGAATACACATTGTTCACAAGTATATACCGCCAATCACCTTTCTTGTGATTGGCGTTTTTTCTTTCTAGAGACCGATAATATTCACATTGTCACCCGTCTCGTCCGCTTCCCCGCATTTGCTGTAACAGCTTGGTTGTCTTGGACATACCGCCCCTCTTGAACAAATCAATCTTGCTTGGCTTTGAATGCCGCGTTCTATCCAATTGATATTTAAGATTTTAGCGATCGTAGTTAAGTCTTTTTTGATATGAGGCGGAATAACACTGCTTCCGCCGGAAGCGACACAGAGAGACTTCAACTCTTCCGCTATGGAAACCGCATCACCGCCTTGTGCTGAAATCGCAGGGTTTAAATCTATCCCCGCACACAACACTCGGTTGTTCCCCGCCGGGTCAAATACGTTGACCGATTCGCAGCAATAAATGCGTGGCTCGTCACCCACATTCAAAATCGAGATTTGCGCAGAGCTCGTATCTAAAGGTTGGGATAGACGTCTGAATACCGCCCAGTGTTGGCATGGGTCATTCACTTTGCGCATGTTGCCCCAAGGGAGTGGGATGCCATTCCCTCGATACACAGCTTTAAGCTTGCCCGGCCCGTACGCGTCGAAATAGTGCCAATGGGGATATGGTGACACAACGGTCATGCGGCGCATCGCAACCGATGGTGAAACGCCTGCTTTTTTATGAACATCAATTTCGTAACCGGAGCGGTCGAGCAACTGACGAAATGGCACTTTAGGGCAAAGCAGAGCTCCTGCAAAAAAGCTGGACTCAAAGTCTCGCCAAGCTTGCAGAATGTCTTGCGAATTTAGCTCAGAGTTCGACACGGGGCTGTCCATTTGTTCCCAGTTATTCTGATGTCCGATGGAGAGCACGTTATTCATCGCGTCGCTGCTGTGCAATACGCGGTGGCCAATGTATACCGATAAGTCGTATTTTAAACGGGTAGGGTAGTCGCGCATCCGTTTGTTGAGATAAATGGTGCCTGGTGGTTCCATGAATGACGTAATCAATTGCTTGGCGTTTACGCCCAATTCATCGATGACATCTTGAGGCGCTCGGTCAACCCAGCGGATATCCAAGCCCATACTTTTGGCAATGTCGATCAAATCCTCAACCGACAAATTAAGGCGCTTCAATCCCACTTCTTCGGCGGCACGTTCTAAATCAGGAAAATGGTTTTGATGGTTCTCTTGGTGCGCGCGGATTAGCAGGTGAGCAAATTGACGACCTGTGATCCCGGTTTGAGACAGCATTTCTGGAATAGCAATCTGAAGAATGTCATTGGAAAACAGGAAGCTCGGTTCTAGCGCCATGCCATTAATTCCGCCTCGATTCCCTTTGTTGGGGGTAATGGCTTCTAATTCGGGCTCATCATCTAAAAACCACGCCGGATCTTTTTGAAAAACTTCTGCGATTACCTCGAGCATATCGATACTCGGGACGCGTTTTCCGCGCTCAATCATCGAAAGGTAAGAAACCGACGGCGCGTACTCAGGATTAATCCTTACACAACGGGCAGACAAATCTTCCATCGTTAAATGGTTGTTTTTTCTTAGGTTACGAATTTTCGTACCAAGAAAATGGGACTGACGAATAAGACTTTTTGACACAGACATTTTGTAAAATTCACATTGTAAAATTTTTGTTGTGAAATTGTAGTCAATATTTCGCTAGTCTACATAATGAGCAGGCAAGGAAATTAACCATCAACTTCACAGAATTGCCTGAAACTTAAATAAAGGATTTAAGTTTTTACTCTAGGACGAGTTTTTAAGTGCGAGGATATGACGATGAATATGCTGAACTTCGATAAAAAAGAGATGCAACAACAACAACGCCCATTTATCGCTGAAGCCGTATTTGCCGTCGAAGCGGTAAGTGCTGAGCAGCAGAGTGAGAAACAAGTAAAAGCGAAGCAACTACTAGACCGCATGTTCCCATTGGAGAACGGGTCGCACCAAGATGTATCAAGTTACGTGATTGATTACCGCCATGTTTTGGCTTATTTCAAAGACGGTACACACAGCGGCCTGAAAAGCCCAAAACACTTCGTGGCGTACACTGGTGAAAAGGAAGATCCAAAATCGATCTTGTTCAAAGATGATTCAGGCAACCACGTAGAAGTGCTGTTTGGTTGCCATAAAGGCACAGGTTGTGTGGAGTTGATGGACATCGATGACATCCAATTGGAAACTCGCATCACGTTCAATCCAGAGTTGACTGGCAATGCGCCAACCGCGATGCGTCATTGGATTAGTCTTATTAAAGGCGACAAGAAAGGCAAACCGATGGCGTGTAGCGAAGACAAAGAGTACACCGCAAAAAATGGTGACGACTATGTTCTTAGCTACTGCTACAGCATTGATTAATCAAATATAAGCCCAAGTAGCCTGCTTGGGGTATGTAGGACGAGAAAGTAGAAACCCCGCGCTAAACAGTGCGGGGTTTCTTTATTTGTTCTAACCGTCTTTACTGTGTTGCCAGAGAGGTTAGCTTAGATAGGCATCACTCGGTTTCGACCGAGTTGTTTTGCTTCATAAAGCTGTTTATCGGCTTTGTTGACTAATGAATCTACGGTGTCACCAACTTCGAACTCTGCCACACCAAAAGAAGCGGTAATGCTATGAACTTGTGTGCCCGAGCGTTTATCACGTACGCGTAGCTTTTCAATCATGCGGCGCAGGGTATCGGCATATTGGCGGGCGATTCGTAGGGATTTGTTTGGCACAATTAACGCAAATTCTTCGCCGCCGAAGCGGTACGCACTCACACCATCGCGACAGCTTTGTTGTAGTCGACGCGCGATCGCTTTCAATACTGTGTCACCAAATAGGTGCCCATAGTTATCGTTGAACGCTTTAAAGTGGTCGATATCCAGCAAGATGAGAGTCATCGCCTGATTAGCGTTAATCAGCATGCTTAAATCAGTATCAAAGGCACGACGATTGTAAAGATTAGAGAGTCCATCAAACAGCGCGTCTTTTTGTACTTCGGCTAATTGATGCTTCAAACGAGAAATTTCTTCACTCGCATTGGTGAGTTGACGGTTTAAGAATTTAGTTGAGTGGCGAATCTCATGAGATTCAGCAACGAGTTGGCGGATCACCACCATCACTTCTTCGATGCTCAAGCTGTTGTCTTCGACTTTTTCTAATTTGTTGAAGCTTTTATCGACCATCGCAGAGAAAGAAGAGGTATCTGACAAAGTATCACTCATGGAGCTCGACACTTCATGCAATAGCACTTCTACGTTGGTTTTGAGATCTTCTAAACTGGTTTCTGCTCTACTGGCCACGTAGTTGTTGTAAAGCTGTTTGTTCGCTGCTGGTGGACAAATACCGTAGTGTTCTAACACTTCGTCCATCTCAAAATTGAGTTCTGGAATGGTTTTGTCTACGTAGGTATACCAAAGCGCGTAGTTTGCGGGGGTGGCAGCTACATGATTTTTGATCATTAGTGGCACCGCTTTTTTTAAGTTAGCGGTCGATTTCTTAAACTCGTCAGTCATTTCTGCGATGTTACTAGCAAAATGGAATTGGATTTAGATTACCGGATATTAACTAATATCGCTTTAATTTTTATCATTTTTGCTTGGTTTATATAAAAAAATGAGCAAATAGCGGTGATATTCATAAATCTGAAATTTGATCTTATAAAATTGTGGTTTAAAAAGTGAACGATTGAGGGTGGAAATACGATTTGGCTCCTATGTTCACGATTCATGCAAAGAGCATGGAAAGCGCTGTAGTTAGTAAGAATGGATGATCCGCTCGCGATGCCGAGCGTAAAACAAATCAGTACATTTAGCTCCTTGCCTAAGGACGTTTTTTGAAAAAGAAAATAGGGCTTTACTGGTTTACGTTTGACCTAAGACTTCACGATAACTCGCTATTGGTTAATGCCTCATCTTTTCTGGATGAATTGGTTTGCTTGTATTGTCGCCCTTCAGTAACTCCTTTTCTCCATCATTTTGCTCAGGAGGTAACGCTAGGACGAGCTAGGCAGAAATTTATCGATGCGTCTTTGTGCGAACTGAATGACGCACTCGGCCAATTAGGCCAGCGACTTTGGACGCTAGATTTACCCCCGTATCAAGCCCTCAAATATGCCATTCAATATTTGAGTGTCACTCATCTTTATGCAGACGCAATGGCTGGCTCGGATGAACAGAGCATATTGCACAAGCTGCAAGATGAATACCCACACCTTGTCATTGTTCAGCACGCTGTACGCAGTTTGTTCGACGAAAGCAAGCTGCCGTTTACGTTGCCTGATCTGCCCGAGACTTTTACTCAGTTTAGAAAGTGCGTTGAAGGGATAGACATCGCCCACCCAATAGATGCGCCGAGCCGCCTACCGCCAATGCCAAAAGACGCTCAACTGCCAACTTTATCCTCTTCTTACTTTGATGAGTCTGCGCTGTTTTCTGGCGGAGAATGGAGTGGTCTTGCGCATTGTCGGCGTTACTTTTCTTCTGGCTTGGCAAGCTCATATAAAGAGACGCGCAACGGACTCGACGGGATGGCGTATTCCACCAAATTTTCACCTTGGCTTGCGCTTGGTTGTGTGTCGCCAAGAATGATTTATGCCATGCTCAAACAGTATGAACAAACCCAAGGGGCGAATGATTCGACTTACTGGATTTACTTTGAATTGTTGTGGCGCGAATATTTTTATTGGTACGCAAGGTGTTATCAACAAAGGCTGTTTCGGTTTGGTGGTATTCGCAATCAACCGCCGTTAACCAGTTTTTATGCGCATCGTTTTCAGCAGTGGAAAAATGGCACCACACCGTATCCCATCGTCAACGCGTGTATGCACCAACTGAATAACACTGGTTATATGTCTAACCGTGGTCGCCAGTTGGTTGCAAGTTGCCTTGTTCATGAACTGGGGCTGGACTGGCGGTATGGCGCGGCCTACTTTGAAACGCAGTTGATTGACTACGATGTCGGCTCGAATTGGGGAAACTGGCAATATTTAGCGGGAGTAGGGGCAGATCCGAGAGGCTCTCGTCAGTTTAATTTGGAGAAGCAGACACAAATGTACGACCCAAATCATGAGTTCATTGAACGATGGCAAGGGCGTGACAGCCGAGCGCAGCAAGACGTTGTCGATATGGTCGACTGGCCAATCACAACGCAGCAAGAAAATGGAGATAAATAAATGCGTTATGACACGGTGCGATTGATTCTCGGCGACCAACTCAACAGCGAGCATTCTTGGTTTCAGCAAGCGGATGATACCGTGCTTTACTTGATTGCTGAGCTCAAGCAAGAAAATACTTACGTTACGCATCACATTCAAAAGGTGTGCGCCTTCTTCTCCGCGATGGCTATGTTTGCTCAAGAGAAGCAAGAAGAAGGGCATCATGTTCTGCATCTAACTTTGGATGACACTGCCGCTTTTGACGATCTTGACCAAGTATTGCAGCACTACGTTCGTGAAGTAGGGGCAAGCAAATTTGAGTATCAACAGCCTGATGAATATCGACTGTTGGAACAACTGACCAAGTTGAAATTAGAAGGTGTTGTCAAACGTTGCGTCGATACCGAGCATTTTTTACTGCCTTTTGCAGAAATAGAACAGCAGTTCCCGCAAGGCAAACACGTCATGATGGAGCACTTTTACCGACGGATGCGCAAGCGCTTTGATATTTTGATGCAAGACGGTAAGCCAGTGGGTGAAAAGTGGAATTACGATGCCAACAACCGTAATAAACTGAAAGTGAAAGATATCGAGCAATTACCCAAACCGCTGATGTTTAGCCTGAATGTTGACGAGATTGTAGAGCGACTAATGCGACACAAGATCTCGACCATCGGTTCACTAAATGGTGATTTGTTATGGCCAGTGAATCGCGCTCAAAGCCTATCTTTGCTCGCGCATTTTTGTCAGGTTTGTCTCCCTCACTTTGGTCGGTTTCAAGATGCGATGACGGCGGAGCACGATGCCAAATGGAGTTTGTACCACAGTCGTTTGTCGTTCTCGATGAACAGTAAGTTACTGCACCCCAAAGAGGTAATAGATGCTGCACTTAGTGCGTATCAATCAAACAAACACATCGATATTGCACAGGTAGAAGGATTCATTCGTCAGATCTTAGGTTGGCGGGAATTCATTCGGGGTGTGTACTGGGCGAATATGCCGCAGTATCCGCAGAAAAATGAGCTCGAAGCATCACGTGATTTACCCGACTACTTTTGGACAGGAAAAACCAAGATGGCTTGTATGCGCAATGCAATAGGCCAGTCTCTCGATTATGCCTACGCCCATCATATTCAGCGTTTGATGGTGACGGGCAACTTTTGTTTGCTCACCGAGATGAATCCTGACCAAGTAGATGCTTGGTATCTCGGCATTTATGTCGATGCGATTGAGTGGGTAGAAATGCCCAATACACGCGGTATGGCATTGTTCGCCGATGGTGGCATTGTTGGCACCAAGCCTTATGCCGCAAGCGGGTCGTACATCAACAAAATGAGCGATTACTGTAAAGGTTGCCACTATGACAACAAGGCGCGCAGTGGTGAAGGCTCTTGTCCATTTAATAGTCTTTATTGGCGATTTATGGACAAGCATGAAAAGCGACTCGCTACCAATCCACGCATCGGCATGATTTTCCGGTCTTGGGACAATATGGAAGCTTCGCAGCGCCAAGCGATTCTTGATACGGCTGAACGCTATATCGCGGATTTGGAGCATTTGTGATGAACATTTTGATCGTCGGTGGAAACGGAGGGATTGGTTTGGCGATGGTCAAAGAGGCACTAGTGCGCTTTCCGCAGGCTCAAATTCACGCGACCTATCGGCGCACAAAATCCGATTATGAACATTCAGCCTTGATTTGGCACCAGGTCGATGTCACGGATGAAACGCAGGTCAAAAATTTGAGTCAAGCGGTTAATAGTATCGATTGGGTGATCAACTGTGTCGGTATGCTGCATACGCCAAACAAAGGTCCGGAGAAAAATCTCAGAATGGTGGAGCCTGACTTTTTCCTGCAAAACATCGCCGTTAACACCTTGCCAAGCATGTTACTCGCTAAGTATTTCACGCCACTTTTAAAGTGCAGTGGTGCACCGAAATTTGCGGTTGTATCGGCCAAAGTTGGCAGCATTAGCGACAATCATCTTGGCGGTTGGTACAGTTATCGAGCCTCGAAAGCCGCGCTGAATATGTTTCTCAAAACCATGTCGATTGAATGGCAACGCACGCTTAAAAATGGCGTGGTCTTGGCATTGCATCCGGGCACGACGGATACCGCGTTGTCTGAACCGTTTCAAGCGAATGTCCCTGAGGGTAAGTTGTTTACACCAGAGCGCGTTGCCAGTGATTTAATGGGGCAGATAGTAAAAGCCGCCCCGCAAGATAGCGGGGCGTTTTTGACGTACGATGGTGAGCGTTTGCCTTGGTAAGCGTTACGGTTTTTTCTCTGGTTTGCTGCGTCGGCAGCGTTCAGAGCAATAAATCACTGTCTCCCAATTTCGCGCCCATTTCTTGCGCCATGAAAAAGGTCGCTCACAGACGGGGCACAGCTTTGTTGGTAAGTGCGATTTAAAGCCTTTCATCATACTAATTCTCAAACGCTAACCAGTCCTCATTATTGTTCAAACAAGAACAAATAGTCGCCGTAACCCAATTGTGCCATTTTGCTTACTGGCACAAATTTCATCGCTGCCGAATTCATGCAGTAACGCAGCCCGGTTGGTTTTGGGCCGTCGGTAAATACGTGCCCTAGGTGAGAATCACCAAACTTACTGCGAACTTCTGTTCTAGGATAAATCAACTTGTAATCGGTTTTTTCGACGATGTAACCTGGGTTGATTGGCTTAGTGAAACTTGGCCACCCCGTCCCCGATTTGTACTTGTCGGTAGAAGAAAACAACGGCTCACCAGTTACGATGTCGACGTAAATACCGGCTTCTTTATTGTCCCAATATTCGTTGTCAAACGGGCGCTCGGTACCTTCTTCTTGCGTTACGTAGTATTGCAACTCAGTCAACGTAGACTTGATCTTCGATTGAGACGGCTTGTTGTATGCTTTTACCTTCGACAGCAGCTTTTTCTCATCGATAAGCTGACGCAGTGTTTTCGGATGTTCTTTGCGATCGTCACCAAACACTTCATCCAAGTATTTGTCTCGACCGGATGCGTAACGATAGTACTTGTACTTTAGGCTGCTCTTTTTGTAGTAATCCTGATGGTACTCTTCCGCTGGATAGAATGTCTCAAACTTGATCAACTCAGTTTTAAGCGGTTTTGGATAAACCTTTGCATTGTCGATTTCCATCATAAACTGCTCTGCGATCTGCTTTTGCTCTGCGTTGTGGTAGAAAATAGCAGGTCGATACTGTGGACCTCGGTCGACAAATGATCCTTTATCGTCGGTTGGGTCAATGTGGCGGAAAAAGTAATCGAGTACTTGTTCGTAATTCACCACATTCGGGTCGTATTTCACTTCGATGGATTCAATGTGTCCGGTTTTTCCAGAAGATACTTGGCGATAGGTTGGGTTTTTCACGTGCCCGCCGGAGTAGCCAGACACCACATCCAAGACGCCAGGAAGCTGTTCTAAGTCCGATTCCGTACACCAAAAACAGCCGCCAGCCAGTGTGGCGATTTCTGCATTCTCTAAAGCCTTCATCTTATCCATCGTATCGGCGGTGCCTGTTTTACTCAAAAGTAGAAACAAGACAGGAAGTGCGAAAGAGAATCCGACCAATAACTTAGATATTTTCTTCATAGCTACCTCAACGTTGTTTTCCGTAGAAAGTGTGACTGAAATAAAAAGTGCTACGTAAATAGAAAGGCAACAGAGCGAAAAAATTACAGCGATTTTTAAAATTCCGTTGCCCTTTTTGATAAGAAAGATACAGTATCGGCACGAAATACACCGCTCAATCGGGCAAAAGTTACACCCAACGAGCGATGCCAAAATGAGGTAAACCATGCAAGCAGAAGTTAAATGGGTCGAAGATTTTAAATTCCTCGGTCAATCGCAGTCCGGTCACTCAATCGTGATGGATGGTAACGGTGGTGCAACGGCACCAAGCCCAATGGAAATGGTGCTAATGGCCGCTGGTGGTTGTAGCTCTGTGGATGTTGTGGATGGTTTAAAAAGCGCAGGCCAAAAGGTGGTATCTGTTAACGCTAAGCTAACCACTGAGCGTCGTGAAACCGCGCCACGTATCTTTACGCAAGTGAATATCCACTTTGAAGTGTCAGGTGACGAGCTTGACCCAGAAGTCGTAGCAAAAGTGGCGGCTGACTCGCTAGAAAAATACTGCTCGGTTTGCCTAATGCTTGGCAAAGGTGTCGAAATGACACACAGCTGGGAAATCGTGTAAATCGATACCCTCCGCAGAATGAAAAAATAGCAAAATAGGAAAGAGAAAAGTGCAGGCTTTTCTCTTTTTTTCTTGTGCAATTCGCGTACTGTGTGTTTGGTCTGAAGTAGTAGGAATTTTCCAATGACCGAACTAGAAAAAATGATGTCCGGCCAAGTATTTGATGGCATGGACAAAGAAATTGACGCCATTCGAACTCAAGCGACTCTTGCCCTGCGCGCCTTCAATAACAACACTGACGAAAGTAAGCGCGACGAATTGCAAAAACAGCTGTTTGGCAAAGCGGGTCTTTGCATTGTTCAAGCCCCTTTCCATTGCGAATTCGGTAAAACCATCGAAATCGGCGAAGAAACCTTTATCAACATGAACGTGGTCATGCTCGATGGTGCCAAAATTACCATCGGGAACAACGTGCTCATTGGCCCGAGCGTGCAATTGTATACCGCTTCTCATTCTGTTGATTACCGAAGTCGCCGACGTTGGGAAACGTTTTGTAAACCCATCACGATTGAAGATGATGTGTGGATTGGCGGAAATTCGGTCATTAACCAAGGTGTGACGATAGGTGCTCGCTCAGTCATTGCGGCGAATTCAGTCGTTAACCATGATGTGCCGCCAGATTGTCTATACGGAGGCACACCAGCGAAGTTGATTCGTCGTCTCAACGAAGAAGAGTAAGAATCGATAGTGATGGCATGATGACTCGCTTTACAGGCGTATGAGAATCATGCCATCAGAAAGGGATAATTCGTCAAGGAGTCTAAGATGTCGAACAAGACAGAAGTCCTCATGTGCCCTACATGTGGGGTAGAAACGCATCATGTCGTGGTGTTAGTTAGAAAAAAAAGTGGCTTTGAAGGCGATAAAAATCGTAACAAGAAAGAGTTCATCGCTGGCTTTCTCAAAAGTGTAGTGTTCGGCGCCTTCCTTGCTTCTATGGATGAATTTGAACGTCACTTGATCTGCGAAAACTGTGGTCATAAAACCATTCAATAGTAACTGATAGTCTTTCTTTCTCTGCATAAGTTCATAAGTGCGGTTTGAAGCACTGGTTATTCAAATCGCATTATCCTCTTTTAGTGCTTTTGCTCTTCTTATGTTCCTCTCTCAAAAATGAGTCACATTAGTACGCATTTTAACCGCTTGGATGCAGGTAACTCACTGCTATGTATAATAAATTTTGGTGGGAAATACGTGTTTCAGCTCGATGTTTAACCTCTGTTCTATCGACACGTTTTGAGTCAGTAAACACTTAAATTTCGTTTACTTTATGTTGTACGCGGTGTAATTGTGTGAAATTGGTCACATTAATGTTTAATTTATGAAAAAATAATTAATGAATAGTAATTCACAAATATGCTGACCGTATGTGCTATTTAGTTTTGACTTATCTTTTGAATATTCACTTGGTGAATGTTTTGTTGTTTTTAGATTGACTGAAAGTTTGATTTTCTATTCAAACTTGTGAAAGGTTGAATCGATATATTAGAAAACATGAATTTGATCTTGTTTCTATCTTTTGTTTTAAATGCGAAATTCATTACTAACAACGGATGGTTTTGATGATTTCTCTTATGTGTATCCCACCAATT